>JAUNTV010000051.1 GCA_030538515.1 Paracoccus sp. (in: a-proteobacteria) | reverse complement strand
CGCTGGAACACGACGCCTGCGGGCGTGTTGTGCGCCGAACCGTGGCGCGCAAGGGCTTCCGTCCGCAGACTTGGACATTCGAATGGTAAGCGGTCGCTGGGGACCACAGGTAGCTTAGCTTGACGGCTTGAAGTTCCATGGCAGCAGGTCGTCGATGCGGCTTTGCGGGTGGCCGCTGGCGATGACAGTCAGGGTCGCCTTGAGATAGGCGAACGGCTCGATGCCGTTGATCTTGCAGGTCTCGATCAATGAGGCGATGCGGCCCCAGGCGATGCCGCCTTCGTCGTGGCCCGCGAAAAGGGCATTCCTGCGATTGAGGGCGATGGGGCGGGTCAGGTTTTCGACCCTGCTGGAGTCGATCTCGACGCGACCGTCGGTCAGAAAGGTTTGCAGCCCGTCCCAGTGGTTATGGATGTAGGTGAGCTTTTCGCCCAACCGGGATTTGGCGGAGATCTTGCGGCGTTGTGCCTGAAGTCAGTCGCCGAAGGCTGCCACCAGCGGCGTAGTGCGGGCTTGGCGGGCAGAGAGGCGCTGGCCGGGCGAGATGCCACGGATGTCGGTCTCGACGGCGTAGAACTCGGCGATGCGGCGCAGGCCTTCGGCTGCGATCTCCGATCCGTCGCGGTCGAAGACCTCTTTCAGTTTTCGCCGGGCATGCGCCCGGCAATGCGCCACCCGGATGGGCGCGCCGCCTTTGCGCGCCGGTTTGGTCAGGCGATTATAGCCCGTATAGCCGTCGATCAGCAGGATGCCGTCGAAGCCGGTGAGGAAGGTTTCGGCATTCTCGCCCGCGCGGCCGGGGGCGTAGAAGTCGACCACGCCGGGCGGATCCTCGCCGCCCCAGGGTCGGTCATCGCGGGCACCCGCCTCACCGCGCGGCGCACCCTCGACAGAGCCAATCATCAGCGCCGCGAACTCCACCGGATCTTCCGGAGCAGGCAACACCAGTCGCCCCGTTCGAGCCAGCGACCGCCACGAGGAAACATGGTCCGCGGGAACGTCATGCCGACGCGCGCCATCGTTCACCGTCACACCCGGCTTGAGCGTTTCCGCAACGATCCGCGCCTTCACCTCATCCGGCCACATCCGGTTCCGACGCCTGCGGCCGCCAACCGGGAGAAACTCTAATCCAGCCTCCATGGAAAAACTCCATCCCAACAATCATCCCGGTCCAAAGAACCGATCACGATACGCCCAGGAAGGTGGGGTGCTGAAAATGCTTGCGAACAAGCAATCCATCGGCACAAACTTTGCGCGCAATCCGGCCAAGCAGACAGAGGCAGGCTTGGCCGATCAGACTGCGGCGGTGATCACCACCTCGACCAGGCAGTCTTCCCCAAGTTCGCCCACTCCGATAGTGGCACGGGCAGGCAGGTCCGGGCCGTCGATCCAGGCGCTCCATGCCTTGTTCATTTCTGCCTTGGCGGAAAAATCCGACACATAGATCATCGCGCTGAGAATTCTGGTCTTGTCGGTCCCGGCATCGGCAAGAAGTGCATCCAGCCGCTCGGTGATCGATCGGGTCTGTTCCTCCATCCCCTTGGTCATGTCGGCACCGACCACGCCGCCGAAGTATGCGACACCGTTGTATGCCACCGAACGGTGCATGATCGGGGTCTGGGATTTACGAGTAATGGTCATGGAACTATCCTTTTCAGTTTAGCGTCGCACGGAATCGCGTGATTGCGAAATCCGCCAGATCAAGCCGGCTTTCACCGTGCTGGATAAAATCGGCCACCAACATTCCCACAACAGGACCAAGCTGGAAGCCATGGGCCGAGAAGCCGAAGGCGTGGAAAAGCCCCTCGGTGGTGGAACTCGGGCCGATCACGGGGATCTTGTCCGGCATCTCGCCGTCGATCCCGGCCCATTGCCGGACGATCCGGGCACCGTTCATGATCGGGAAAAGCCGGATGGCGGTGCCAAGATTGATAGAGAGCAAGTCATAGCGTAACCTGCTCAGCCCGGTCGAAAGATCGGGAACGCCCAGATAACCTCCGCCGATCATGACTGTGCCGTTCTCCATCTGCTTGAAGGACAGCGGGGCACCCGAAAAGCCCACCACCGGATCGACGAAATGCGGCATGGGCGCGGTGATGGTCATCATCGGTGCGATGGGTTTGACGGGGACCGGCTCGCCCATCCAGCCGCAGATCGCCCCGGACCACGCGCCCGCACAGTTCACCACACGTGCTGCCAAAATCGGACCTTGGCCGGTTTCCACCCTGAAGCCAGTCCCCTTTCTTTGAAGCCCTGTTGCCGGGCGCCCCTCATGAAAACGGGCCCCCAGCGACTGCGCCTTGCGGCGAAAGGCGGTGGTCGTGCGAAAGGGGTTGGCGAAGCCGTCCCGGCGCGAAATCAGCGCCCCCGGCAGGCCCGACGCAGCCGCTGGCAGCAAGCAATACAATTCGTCCGGGCCGATCACCTCCTCATGGGCGAAGCCCAGGGCGGCAAGATCGGCGACCCTGCGCATCTCGGCCTCAAGCTGTGCCTCGTCGCCAGCGATCCTGATCTGGCTGGAATGCCTGAATCCGCAATCATCATCGACCCATTCCTCGATCTCGTGCCACATCTTCATCGACAGGGCCGACAGCGGCACTTCGGAATAATGTCGGCCAAGCTGACGCACTCCGCCCGCATTCACACCCGAGGCATGCCGCCCAACCGCCTCGCGTTCGAGCACCTCGACGCGAAGCCCAGCCCGCGCGCAATGCAGGGCAACAGAGCAACCATGCAAGCCGCCGCCGATCACAAGAACATCGGGGCTTGACATCAATGCGCCCCGCGATCCGCCGGGGGTTCGTCGCCCAGGTCGGCACCGGCAAGCGAGGAAAGCGGGATCGGCTTCAGCGGCGGGCGGATACGGAAATAGCCGACATCCTCGCAGCTTGCCTGCCGTTCATCGGCAATGATTGCGGTGACGGTCGGGCCACACATGCGGCCCTGGCAAGGCCCCATGCCACAGCGCAGGAAGGATTTGGCCTGGTTCGGGCCAGTAGCGCCAATCCTGACCGCCTCGCGAATCTGCCCGGCTGTGATTTCCTCGCAACGGCAGACGATCGTATCGTCATCCTGCGGCACGGGCGCGGACGGCGCGTAGAGTGTTTCAAGAAAGCCACGGCCCCGCGTCAGTGCGCGATGCCGCGATTGCAACGGCCGCGCCCTCTCGTCGCGCACCTCGGTCGCAAGCTTGCCAAGGGCACGCGCCGCCTCAAGTCCGGCAAGCCGTCCACCGGCTTCTGCGGCAAGCGCGCCGCCGATTCCCGCGCCGTCACCCGCAATCATCAGCCCTTCGACCGAGGCATTGCCGAAACCGTCTGTTTCCGGCTCAAAGCAGAACTGCGCCGAATTCCAGCGATGGGCACAATTCGTCAACCGCGTGATCTGCTGGTTGGGGATCACCCCTTCGTGCAGAATGACGATATCCGTATTCAGCGTGATTTTCCGGCCCTTGTGGCTGAAGCGCGCCGCTTCGGCCTTCCCGGTGCCAAGCACTTCAAGATCGCATGCGCCGCGATAGATCCGCAAACCGGCGCGGCGCAATTCGAGCAGCATTCTCAGCCCTTTAGAAAGATAGCCCGTCCCGATCGCGGTCGGCAGTTGCGGCACGGCAGCCAGATAGCGCGCCGACGGCACGGTTTCGACGATGGCCTGCACCCTGCCGCCCGCCTTCAGGATCTGCCCTGCGACAAGGTAAAGAAGCGGGCCGGACCCCATCAGAACCGTATCGGTCGCGGGGATCAGCCCCGAGGATTTCAGCAATATCTGGGCACCGCCCGCGCTCATCACTCCTGGCAGCGTCCAGCCGGGGCGGGTCATCGGTCGTTCAAGGGCACCCGTGGCCATCAAAATGCGACCCGCCTTCGCGCCTACGGCGATATTGTCCTTCAGATACCAGACCTTGCCCGGCTCGATCTGCCAGACCAGCGCGTTCGGGCGGTAATCGGCACCGCTTTCGCGGAATGCCCCGACCAGTTCCGCCCCATGGGCATAATCCGGTCCAAGTACGGCGATGCGCGCCGGTTCGTCCGCACTGATTCGTTCGACCTGCCGGTAGATCTGGCCACCGGGGGCCGACTGCTCATCCAGCACCAGAACCGAAAGGCCAGCGATCCGGGCCTCGATGGCGGCACCCATGCCTGCCGGACCCGCCCCCACGATAACCAGATCCCACGTCACAACCGCCCCCCCGGCAGGGCATCCTGCCGCCTGACCTGCATGCCTTCGCGCAACTCAACCATGCAGCCCTGCTGGTTGGGTTCGCCATCAATTTCCAGAAGACATTCAAAGCACACGCCCATCAGGCAATAAGGCGCGCGTGGCTGGTGCTGCTTGGGGCTGGTGCGGAAATGCCCAACCCCGGCAGCCAGAAGCGCCGCCGCAACGCTGTCGCCTTCTCGTCCGTCGATCTGCGCGCCTTCGAAGCTGAAATTGACGATCCGCAATTCGGACCCCGTTCTTGCGAAACTCATCTGCTTTCCTCAAATCGCCTGCCGTGGAAAGTCCCCAGCAGCGGTTCTAGCTGGCCCGCCGCAATCATCGCGGCAAGAGATCTGGCATGCGCTGCGGCAAGGGTGACACCGCTGTGGCAATTGGCCACGAAGGCACCAGGGTGGTCGGTGGATTGCTCGTAGATCGGATAGCCGTCAGGAGCCATGATCCGAAGCGCGGCCCATTGGCGGACAAGGCGCGCGCGCCCCAGATTGGGGAATTGCAGCAGCGCACGCTGTGTTATCGCCTTGCCGATCCCGACAGAGGCATCCGTCTGCAATCCCACATCCTCGAAACTGTCGCCGATCATCACCGTGCCATCGCCCGTCTGGCGGACATTCAGGGTCAGACCGCCGAAATCAGGGGCAAGCCGTTCTGTCACCAATATCTGCCCCTTCAGGGGCCTGATTTCAGCCCGCAGGCCGACCATCGGTGCCAGCGACCTGTTACCCAGGCCCGAGGCCAGAACCACCTTCGCGGCGCAGACGCTGCTCTTCCCGGCCTCGATACGAAAGCCGCCCGCCTCGGGGCGCACCGACGTCACAGAGCGGCCGGGCAGGTAATCCCCCCTGCCCTTTAGCGCCGCATGGAGAGCCCGCAACAGATAAAGCGGATTGGCATGGCCGTCATGCGGGCAATAGGATGCACCGTAGACCGCCTTGCCCAGACCCGGAAAGATGTTCAGAAGCTGTTTTCTGGTCAGCATTTCAAAATCATAGCCGCCCGGCACCTCTCGGCGCATCCGCTCAAGGGTTTCGGCGCGCTTCAGATGCTCGTCTTCCGACATGGTGAAGTAATATCCGCCGGGCTTTTCATATTCGACATCCACGCCGGTCAGGGATTTCAGTTCCTGGTGAAAGCTGGGCCAAATATCCGCCGAACGGCGCGACCAATGCGCATATTGCCAGCGGCCATCCCCCTTTCCCTGCACCCAGACCAGACCGAAATTCCCCCGCGATGCGCGAAAGGCCACGTCCCCTTCGTCCAGCAGCGCAACTTTCAGGCCCTGCTCAACCAACCCGAGGGCGACGGCCGATCCGACCAGCCCGCCGCCTATCACTGCGGCATCGTAATCGCGCGTCATCGCTTCGACCCCATCAGCAGGCGGTCAAGACCGTAGACCCGTTCAAGGATCAGGATCACGGCCATGGACAGGAAGATGATCACCGCCGAGACCGAAGCGACGATGGGCGTCGTCGTCTGGGTGATGTGGTTGAACAGCCGCACCGGCAGCGTCATCAGCGAGGGAGAGGCAATGAAGATCGAAACCGTCAGCTCGTCGAAGCTGGTGATGAAAGCCAGCACCCACCCCCCCACGAGGCCCGGCAGGATCATCGGGAACGTCACGCGCCGGAAGGTGGTCGCATTCGATGCACCCAGCGAAATGGCGGCGCGTTCCGCCTGTCGGTCCATGCCGATGATCGAGGCCAAGGCCAGGCGCAGCACGAAGGGCATCACGAAGACGGCATGGCAAAGCACCATCCCGTAAAAGGTGCCGGTGATTGAGACGGCCGTCAGGAAACGCAGGAAGGCAATACCCAGCACCACAGAGGGAATCATAAGTGGCGACAGGAATATCCCGGTCAGAATGCCCCGTCCGAAGAAATCGTAGCGCGCGATGGCCAGCGCCGCCGGCACCGCCACGGCCAGCGACAGCGTTGCAGCGGCGAATGCCAGCCCGATCGACAACCAGAAGCTGCGCACGAAGCCGCCACTGCTCCATATCTCGCGATACCAGCGCAGCGACCATTCAGTGGTAGGCGCCTGGATATAGCCCAGCGGCGTGAAGGACACCCAGACCACCACCGCCAGTGGCGCGATCATGAAGATGATGAACAGCGCGTGGAATACCACCGCGACAGGCCCGTTCCTACTCATTGGAACACCTGTGCATAGCGGCGCTCGATCAGGCGGTTCCAGCTTAGCACCACGACCATGATCGCCACCAGAAGGGTGATCGCGATGGCAGCCGGCCATTCGAGCGTATTGAGAAACTCGTCGTAGATCGTGGTCGAGGCCACCTTCAACCGCCGTCCGCCGATGATGGAGGGGGTAGCAAAAGCCGATGTGGTCATGGAAAAGACGATCAGAGACCCAGAAAGGATGCCCGGAACCACCTGCGGCACGACCACCTTGAAAAACACCTGCACCTGGGATGCTCCCAGCGATGCCGCCGCGTTCTCGGTAGCGGGATCGACCTTTTGCAGCACTGCCCAGACCGAGACGATCATGAAAGGAATCATGACGTGGACCAGGGCAACTATTACGCCAAGTTCGGTATAGATGAAGGGGATCGTTGGCAGGCCAAGGCTGTCCAGGCCTCGGTTAACCAGGCCGTTGTTGCCCATCAGGATAACCCAGCCCAGGGTGCGCACCACAACCGAAATCAGCAGCGGACCGATGATCGCAAGCAGGCTGATCGCCCGCCAGGGCGACCCCATCCGGTTCAGGATATAGGCTTCCGGCACCCCGATCACCACGCAAAGCGCGGTTACGATCAGCCCGTATTTGAAGGTGCGCCAGAAGATTTCGTGGAAATAGCCATCGCTTAGCACATCGACATAGTTATGCAGTGAAAAGCCCGGCTGGATTCCCTGATTGTAGTCGAAGCTGTAGAAGCTGAGAAACACCGTCATTCCCAGCGGGACGAACAGCATCACCGCAAAAAGCGTGAAGCCCGGCAGGCTGAGCCAATATGGTGCCGGTGTGGCAAAGACCCCTTTGCTCATGACGCATTCAGCGGGCGCAGATTCGCCTCGTCCCAGTCAATGCCGATATCTTCGCCCGCCTTTGCACGGGCAGCGCCGAGGTTCTGCTCATATGCCAGCAGCAGGCCATGTTCGGTCGCGATCTGGTAAAGCCAATGCGCGCCGAAAAAGACACAGGCTGTCACCTCGCCCTGCAGCTTGCCCTGTCCGGGCGGCACCAGCCGCGTTTTCTCGGGACGCAGCGAAAACCTGCGCGATGCGTTCGCCGGATCGGGCAGCAAGTTGGATTTGCCAAGGAACGAGGAAACGAAGCTGTCGGCCGGGTTCTCATAGATTTCGTAAGGTGCGCCGACCTGAACGATCCGGCCGCCATGCATCACTGCGATACGATCGGAAAGCGCCATCGCCTCGTGCTGGTCGTGCGTGACCAGAAGCGTGGTGATACCCAATTCCTGCTGGATCTGCCGTAGCTCAAGCTGCATGTCCTCGCGCAGCTTGGCATCAAGGTTAGACATCGGTTCGTCCAGCAGAAGTATCCGCGGCTCGATCACGATGGCCCGTGCCAGCGCCACGCGCTGTTGCTGGCCCCCCGAAAGCTGCTTGGGATAGCGTGCTTCAAAGCCCTTGAGATGCACGATCTCGATAGCGCGGACGATGCGGCGATTACGCTCGGCAGGCGTGATGCCGCGCATTTCCAATCCGAACGCGACATTTTGCGCCACCGTCATATGCGGGAAAAGCGCGTAGGACTGGAACACTATACCGATATTGCGCTTGGCCGAGCGGATCGACACCAGATCCGCTCCCTCGATGGTGATCGAGCCGGATGTCGGCTCAAGGAAGCCGGCAATCATCTGAAGCGTGGTCGTCTTGCCGCAGCCTGAAGGCCCCAGCAGCGAGACGAACTCACCCTTGGCGATATCCAGGTTGAAGTCTTCGACCGCCGTAAAATTGCCGAATGTCTTCGACAGCGACTTGAGCTTGAGAAATCCCATCTGGCTTGCTTTCTGAGGCACGGATCGCGACCCGTGTCATGTCTGTGAGAAGAAACGGGGGCGCGATGTCCCCCGGGGCGATCTCGCCTAACGCTCGATCTCTCTTGCCCAGCGACGGGTCCATTCCTGCCGGTTCTCGTTTGCCACGTCCCAGTCGATGGTCACCAGGCTGTCGACCTGTTCGGGACCATAGGGCACGCGGACGGCAACGTCAGGTTCAAGGGCAACTTCGCGGTTCACCGGACCCCAACCCTGGGTGGCGGCAAAGCTGACCTGGTTTTCAGGCTCAAGTAGAAAGTCAAGGAAAGACTGGGCAAGATCGAAGTTCGGACTGCCGGCGATCGGACAGCCCGCGATTGTCAGCGCAACCCCGCCTTCCGAGGGATAGACGATCTCGACCGGGTAGCCAGTATCCTGCAACGAGACCAGCCGGCCGCTGCCCCAGACGGCGAATACCACCTCCTCGTTCTGGAAAAGCTCGGACATGCGGCCCGGCGATGCCTCGAAGGCCAGCACGTTCGGTGCCACGGTCTCGGCAAGATACTTGAAACCGGGGTCGATATCGGTCTCGCCGCCGCCATGCAAGCGTGCAAGCATGATCAGGGTATGCAGGCCGTAGGTGTTCGAAATCGGCGGAATCGACATCACGCCGGCGAAACGCTTATCCGCCAGATCGTTCCAACTGGTGGGCGCATCCCAGCCGTTGCGCGCGAACACTTCGGTATTATAACCAAAGGTGGTCGCCACGACGCCCAGGCCAAGGGCCGTCTCGCCGAGGTGCGCGACTTCATAGGTATTGGCAAGGTTCGGGATGTCAGTGATGGTGCCGCAGAAACCCAGCTGCATCGCCTGATACATCGGGCCGTCATCCAGCATCACCACATCAAGCTCCTGGGCGCCGCGCTGCGCCTGCAAGCGGGCGAGGTTCTCGGTCGAGTTGCCAGCGACATATTCGATCCGCACGTTATTTTCGGCCTCGAACTGCGGAATGATATGTTCCTTCATCAAGGTTTCGGTCGAGCCACCGTAGGACCCGAGATAAAGCGTCCGGGTCTGGGCGCTGGCGGGAAAGGCAAGGCCAAGCCCGCCAGCAAGGATCGTCGTGGCTGCCAGTATCGTCTTTTTCATCGAGGTGACTCCCTGTGCGGCCTAGCGGCCGGCATATGTTGTTGCCGTTGGCTGTTGTTCCAGCACGACAAGAAGGGGCACGGCCTTTTCATGAAGTCAAAGTCAATTTAAGAACAATTTAATAACCTCAAGGAATGATCATATGCCCAGTATCCGAAAGTTGCAGGCATTCAAGGCAGTTATGGAAACCCGCAGCATCTCGCGCGCGGCCGAAGCGATGTTCCTGACCCAGCCTGCGGTCAGCAAACTGATCCAGTCGCTTGAGATTGAACTGGGCCTTTGCCTTTTCGACAGGCAGCGGCGGCGGTTGGTGCCTACCGCCGAAGCACATCTTTATCTGATCGAGGCGGAGAACCTGTTTCTCAACATGACGCGACTCGACCGCTTTGCCCATGATCTGAAGGCGATGGTCCATACCAGCATGACGGTCGCATGCTATCCGGCGCTTGCGATAGACATGATGCCCGAAATCATGACCAGTTTTCGCCAGCGTCATCCCGGCACGACCCTTAACCTGCTGATCCGTTCGACCCCGCTGCTTGGCGACATGGCCATTGCCCAACAGTTCGATGTCGGGATCAGCATGCTTCCGGTAATTCATCCCGATGTGATCTCAATCCCCTGCCTGCGTGAAAACTTCATGGTCCTGATGCCAGGCAACCATCGGCTGGCCGAACGGAAAGTGCTTGGCCCCAAAGACCTGGAATACGAGGATTTCGTCTCGATGGGTCTTGACGACCGGCTCGGCTTCCTTGTCGACGAATATTTCCTTGATGCCGGGGTGCAGCGCCGGATTGTCGGGCGGGTGGCGCTGTCATCAGCGATCTGCGGCTTTGTCCGCGCCGGAGCCGGGGTGTCTCTGGTCGGCCCGCTGACCGCATTGGGAACGAATGCCCATGGGCTGGCCTCGGCCTTGCTGCGCCCGAAGCTGACTTATGATGCACATCTGCTTGTCCCCAAACACCGCCCGACCTCAGCCACCCGAGAGCAATTCCTCGTCCACCTGCACGAATCATTCGCGCAACCATACCCCGAATTCCAACAGCTGCCCTGGAAACCGGCCCCCATACGGAGCCTCATGTCCAGCCCCCCGAAGCGGGAAAAAAGCGCAGCCCCATCGTCCCGCGCAACCATGCCCGGCCAGAAATCCCCCGACATGTCCCGCGAGAAATAGCCGGACGCAGGAGACCGGCCCTGCAAGGGAGCCATTAAGGGAACATGTGAAGGAGGAGAAGGTCGCGCCAATGCTTGAACATGTCTGCCGCTGGCGCAACGATCTCAGCAAGGGATGCGGGAAAAATGCAACTGATCAAGTAGCTTCTGGCCAGCCTCTTTGTTCACGCCCGTTCGAAATGTCCCTCAAGTGTTGCCCGTTCAGCCGAAAGTAGGCTTATCTTATCCGGGCGCACCCAACCGCATGAACACGGACCCAACAACTTGCCACCATTTCGCGCCATTGCCGTCTTCTATCAGGTTGCCCGCCTGAATTCGATCGTGCAGGCAGCCGGCGAACTGAATGTGACACCTTCGGCGGTCAGCCAGCAAATCAAAGCATTGGAAGAGCAGATCGGCACGACGCTGGTCGCACGCAATGGCCGCAGCATCCGGCTGACCGAGGCAGGAGAGCGGTATTTCGAGCTGATCTCGGACAAGGTTGAAGGCGTCATGCGCGCGACCGAATTGATGCGTGGCACACGCCAGGTGGCGAGTTTGGTGATCCGCACAACACCGACCATCTCGACCAAATGGCTATTACCAAGGCTCAGGCGATTTCTGGACATCATGCCGGATACAAATATCCGCATTGACGGCAGCAATGAGCCTGTCGACTTCAACCGTGACAATGTTGATCTGGAAATACGTCATGGTCTTGGCGGCTGGCCGGGACTTTACATCGAACCCTTGGTTGACGAGCGCTTTCTGCCTGTTTGTTCTCCGCATTTGGCCGATTGTGGAGTATTGGATACGGCGGAAGTGCTGAACCTGCCGATCATCCGCTCGGTCAAGGCTCAGGTCCAGTGGAGCGACTGGACCGAGGCTCAAGGTCTTCCTGCCCCACCCAGCAACGCAACGCTGTCCTTCGACCGATCACATATGGCCGTAGACGCGGCCACCCTGGGGTTGGGCGTGGCCTTGGAAAGCGAGTTGATGATGGAGGCGGAGCTGCGATCCGGCAAGTTGGTCATACCGGTTGCAAGAACACCAAGGCTTGAGATTGCAACGCAATGGCTGGTGTGTCCACGCTCTAACCTGCGGCGTCATCGGGTGATGCGGCTGATCGAATGGCTGCGTGAGGAAGCTGCGCTCTGGCGCAAGAACAGCCCGGCCAATTCGGTAGAATTTCTAAATCAATAAAAAGAAAAGGTAATTTTTCTTTTTCGAAACTTGAAGCCAACCTTCCCTTGACCGTGGGGGGGAGGAACACGCCCGGTCAGTGGGGAGAGATCATCCGGGTCATGCTTCCAACGCGCCGCCAAGCATCGGTGCCGGGCTATTCCTCATGCCAATTCATCGCGCAGCGGCGCGCCATTCTGGAAAGGAAGAAGTCATGAGCCTGTCATCTATGCTTGCCGAACGAAATGCGGCAGGAAAGCCGATCCGCGTCGGACTTATCGGTGCTGGCAAGTTCGGCTCAATGGTTCTGGCGCAGGCACGGAAGATCGATGGCTATCACATCGTCGCGGTGGCCGATCTGGATGTCGAAAAGGTGCAAAAGTCACTGGCCCGGACCGGTTGGGAAGAAGGCGAATATGCCGCAACCTCTTTCAGCGACGCAATGGACAGTGGCCGAACCTTCGTCACTGATGATGCGGCCGCAGTTTGCGCCTTCGACGGGATCGAATGCATCATCGAGGCGACGGGGCACCCGCTGGCTGGAACCCGCCACGCGCTGATGGCCATCGACGCGGGCAAGCACATCGTCATGGTCAATGTCGAGGCCGATGTGATGTGCGGCCCGATCCTGGCCAGGAAGGCGCAGGCAAAAGGTGTGGTCTATTCCATGGCCTATGGCGATCAGCCTGCCTTTTGTTGTGAGCTGGTCGATTGGGTGCGTTCCTGCGGGTTTGAGCTGATTTCTGCGGGCAAGGGCATGAACTTTCGCCCACCCTATCGCTATTCGACCCCCGATACCGTCTGGAGCTTCTTCGGCTGGTCCGAGGAGTTCGTGGCCAAGGGCGATTTCAATCCCAAAATGTATAACTCGTTCACCGATGGCACCAAGGCCGCGATCGAGATGGCGGCAGTCGCGAATGGCACCGGTCTTGACTGCCCTGATGACGGGCTGGCCTTCTATCCGGCAGGCTTGCAGGATCTGGCGCAGGTCTTCAAACCCGAATCCGACGGCGGGCGTCTGCCCAAGGCCGGCCTGACCGATATCGCTGCCAGCCGCGAGCCGGACGG
>JAUNTV010000450.1 GCA_030538515.1 Paracoccus sp. (in: a-proteobacteria) | reverse complement strand
ATCCGCGCATCGCCCATATGCTGATCCGGGCCGGGCGCGCAGCCGCCCCCCTTGCCGCGCTGATCGAGGACCGCGACCCCTTGCGCGGCGCGGGCGATGATCTGGGCCTGCGCCTGCGCGCGCTGAAAGAACCCGCGCGCCATGAACCCGCGCGCGGCGCGCTGGAACGCATCAATCAGGAAAGCCGCCGCCTTGCTCGTCTGGTCCCGCCGCTGCCCGCCAGCCTGTCGCCCGGTGCCATGGCGGCACTGGCCTATCCAGACCGGATCGGCATGCGCCGGCCCGGCGATGAGCCGCGCTACCTTCTTTCGGGCGGGCGCGGCGCGGTGCTGCCCGATGGCGCGGGCCTTGCCGCCGAGCCCTTCCTTGTCGTCACCGATCTGGACGGCGCCGGCCGTGATCTGCGCATCCGTCTGGCGCTTCCTGTCCCTGAGGCGGAAATCCGTGCCCTTTTCGGCCCGCAGATCGCCCGTGCCGATCACGTCGAATGGTCCCCGCGCGAAGGGCGCATTCTGGCGCGCCGCCGCGAGACCCTTGGCGCGCTGATCCTATCCGATCACCCGCTGGAACGCGTCGATGAAACCGCCCGCGCCCGCGCCGCATGGGATGGCATCCGCGCCGAGGGCCTGTTCTGGACCCCGAAATCCGCCCGGCTGCGCGCCCGGATCGCGCTTTTGCCGGACGGGCCGGATGTCTCGGATGCGGGGCTGCTGGCTGACGGGGCGTGGCTGCTGCCCTATCTGTCGCAGATACGCAACCGCGCCGATCTGCGGGGGCTGGACCTTGGCCCGCCGCTTCTGGCCCTGCTGGGGTGGCAGGGGCAGCAGGCGCTGAACCGGATCGCACCCGCGCATTTCACCACCCCTCTTGGCCGGCAGGTGCCCATCGATTACGGGGCCGAGACCCCCTCGGTCGAGTTGCGCCTGCAAGAGGTCTTCGGCCTGAACCGCCATCCCGTGATCGGTGGCCAGCCCCTGCGCATGCTGCTGCTGTCGCCCGGCCAGAAACCGGTTGCCGTCACCACCGACCTGCCCGGCTTCTGGGCCGGGGCCTATGCCGAGGTGCGCAAGGAAATGCGCGGCCGCTACCCGCGCCACCCCTGGCCCGAAAACCCCGCCGAGGCCGACCCGACGCTGCGCGCCAAACCACGCGGGACGTGATCCTGCCCGAACCCCGTATGGCCCGGCCCGGCGACAGGCCGGGGCTTGACAGTTCGGGCAAGGAAGAAGCCGGGCTTCAGGGCAAGCGGGGGCAGCGTCCATGCCCCTTTCCGTCAGGATTGAAATGGTGCGATTTCAAGATGTTGCATCGCCTTCCTCACCTTCTTCCGACAGCGCCTGCATCCGCATCACCCGCCGGTCCATCACGCGCCGCCAGACCGGCGGCAGAAGCGCCATCGCCCCCATCACCGGCAGCGAAAAGGGCAGCATGGGCCGGGTTCCCGCGTCCAGCCTGAGCGCGGGATAGGGGCGTGCGGGATGGGCGTGGTGGTCGGAATGGCGCGGCGCGTTCACCATGGCCAGTGATGAAAAGGGATGGGGCGCATCCCAGCTGTGCCGGGGGCCGACCGGCTCGACCCGGCCATCCCGGACCCTGCGGCCAAGCCCGTAATGCTGGACATAATCCGACA
>JAUNTV010000449.1 GCA_030538515.1 Paracoccus sp. (in: a-proteobacteria) | reverse complement strand
AGCTGGAACTGGCGCAGTATCGTGAAATGGCGGCCTTCGCGCAGTTCGGTTCCGATCTGGATGCAGCGACGCAGAAGCTGCTGAACCGTGGCGCGCGCCTGACCGAACTGATGAAGCAGCCGCAATATTCGCCGCTGACCAATGCCGAGATCGTGGCCGTCATCTATGCCGGTACGCATGGCTATCTGGACAGTGTGCCGGTGCGCGAGGTCGGCAAATGGGAAGCCGGGCTGATCCAGTTCCTGAGGAACCAGCATGCCGACGTTCTGGACTGGCTGACCAGGGAAGACCCCAAGATCAAGGGTGACGCCGAGGCCCGCCTGAAGGGTGTTCTGGACGCTTACGCCAAGACCTACGCCTGATATGCGCCATGTCCTCGCGCGACTGTCCCCGATGCGGCAAAACCCTTCTTCTGGAAGGGTATGGCCCATGCACGGAATGTCAGCGCAAGGACAATCGGTATGTGATGGCGCTGTTCATATTCAGTCTGCTGGCCGGGGTTTTCCTTGGCTGGCGGGTCTGGATCTGGTCCGGCGGCGACCCGTTTCCCTCTTTCGCCGTCTTTCTGGGCGGTTTTTATGGGATCTATATCGGGCTGGCCATCGCCATTCACGAACTGGAACGCATGTTTGCAAAACGAAATCGCAAAGGGTGAGGGATAATGCCAAGCCTTAAGGATCTGAAAAACCGGATCAACTCGGTCAAATCGACCCGGAAGATCACCAAGGCGATGCAGATGGTCGCCGCCGCCAAGCTGCGCCGCGCCGAGGAAGCCGCGCAATCCGCGCGCCCCTATGCCGACCGCATGAACGCGGTCATGGCGGGGCTGGCGGGCAAGGCCGCGGGTTCCGACAGCGCGCCGCGCCTGCTGGCGGGCACGGGCGATGACAAGCGCCATCTGCTGGTGGTGCTGACTTCGGAACGCGGGCTTGCGGGGGGCTTCAACTCTTCCATCGTCAAGCTGGCGCGCCAGCAGGCCGAGCTTCTGATGGGTCAGGGCAAGGATGTCGCCATCCTGACCGTCGGCAAGAAGGGGCGTGAGCAGCTCAAGCGCGACTTCTCGCGCAATTTCGTGCATCACGTCGATATGTCTGAGGTCAAGAAGCTTGGCTATGAACATGCCCGCGAGATCGCCGACGAGGTTCTTGAGCGGTTCGAGGCCGGCGATTTCGACGTGGCGACGCTGTTCTACAACCGCTTCGAATCGGTGATCAGCCAGGTGCCGACCGCGCGCCAGATCATCCCCGCCGTGCTGGATGAGGGGGACGAGCCCGCGGCCTCGGTCTCGGCGGAATATGACTATGAGCCGGGCGAGGAGGTCATCCTGACCGACCTGCTGCCGCGCGCGCTTGCCACGCAGGTCTTCACCGCGCTGCTGGAAAACGCCGCTTCCGAACAGGGCGCGCGGATGAGCGCCATGGACAATGCGACCCGCAATGCCGGTGACATGATCGACAAGCTGACCACCGAGTACAACCGCTCGCGTCAGGCGGCGATCACCAGCGAACTCATTGAAATCATTTCGGGCGCCGAGGCGCTCTGACCGTAGAAGGGTAGAAACATGGCAGAGGCCAAAGGAAAAGGTAAGATCACGCAGGTCATCGGTGCCGTCGTGGACGTGCAGTTCGACGATC
>JAUNTV010000050.1 GCA_030538515.1 Paracoccus sp. (in: a-proteobacteria) | reverse complement strand
CTGGCTGATCTCTTCCTCGATCCGGGCCGAGATCACGACATGGCCCGCGCCCTGCGCCGCCGCCATCGCGGCCACGGCGGCGGAATGGGCATTGCCGGTCGCGGCCTCATCCTCGGCCACGTTGCAGACGAAAAGAACCGGCTTGGCGGTCAGCAATTGCAGCATGTTCCATGCCTTGCGGTCATCTTCCGCGACAGAGACCGTGCGCGCGGGCTGGCCGCTTTCAAGCGCCGCGCGCGCCAGTTCCAGCAGGCGGGCCTGATCGGCGGCCTCCTTGTCGCCGCCTTTCAGCTTGCGCGTCAGGTTCGCCAGCCGCTTTTCCACCGATTCCAGATCGGCGATCATCAATTCGGTCTCGATCGTCTCGGCATCCGCGATGGGATCGACGCGGCCCTCGACATGGGTGACATCGCCATCCTCGAAACAGCGCAGCACATGGGCAATCGCGTCCACCTCGCGGATATTGGCCAGAAACTGGTTGCCCAGCCCTTCGCCCTTCGAGGCCCCCTTCACCAGACCGGCAATGTCCACGAATGTGATCCGGGTCGGGATGATCTGCTTCGATCCCGCAATAGAGGCCAGCATGTCAAGGCGCGGATCAGGGACCGCCACATCGCCCACATTCGGCTCGATCGTGCAAAACGGAAAATTCGCCGCCTGCGCGGCGGCGGTGCGCGTCAGCGCGTTGAACAGGGTCGATTTGCCGACATTCGGCAGCCCGACGATCCCCATGCGAAAGCCCATGTCGAAATCCCGGAAAGAAGCGTTGGCGCGTCTTTACGCGCCGGGCGCGCCAAGGTCCAGCCGCCAGCTTGCCGGGGCGCGCGGGGACGGCTAAGCAGCCCTGACCGCAGGGGGCAGGCCAATGCTGGATTTCGTCATATCCATGTTCGGAACGCGCAGCGTCGAGTGGATCGCCGCCGCCTGCGGGCTGGTCAATGTCGTGCTGATCGTGCGCAGATCGGTCTGGAACTACCCCTTCGGCTTCGCGATGGTCGTTCTTTATTTCTTCATCTTCCGCGATTACCGGCTGTATTCCGATGCCGCCCTTCAGGTCTATTACTTCCTGATCCAGATTTACGGCGTCTGGTATTGGCTGCAAGGTCAGGCCGATGACGGGCGCATCATCGTGGTGCCGCTGGCACGGTCGCGTCTGGCCGGATATCTGGCGCTCACGGGGATAATCTGGCTGGTGATCGCGGCACTGATGGCACGCCATACCGATGCGGCCGCGCCCTGGCAGGATGCGGCGGTCGCGGCGCTCAGCGTGCTGGCGCAATTCCTGCTGGCGCGGCGGCATCTGGAAAGCTGGCTGATCTGGATCGCGGTCGATCTGCTGGCGATCGATCTGTTCATCTCGCGCGGGCTGATGCCGACGGCGGCGCTTTACGTGATCTTCCTTGGCCTTGCCATCACCGGCTGGTTCCAGTGGCGGCGCGCCCGCCGGCAGGGCGGCGCGCCATGAGCACGGGCTTCCTTCTGGGCAAATTCATGCCGCCTCATGCGGGCCATCTGTTTCTGTGCGAGGTCGCATCGGCGCGCGTCGACCGGCTGAGCGTGCTTCTGTGCAGCCATGACGCCGAGCCGATCCCCGGTCATCTGCGCGCGCAGTGGATGGCGCAATGCCTGCGCGGGACCGGTATCCGGCTGATCCACATGCACCGCGACATCCCGCAGGAGCCAGCCGATCACCCGGATTTCTGGGCGATCTGGAAATCCGCCATCACCGAGCACCACCCCGAGCCGATCGACTGGGTATTCGGCTCTGAGGCCTATGTCCTGCCTCTGGCCCGGACACTGGCGGCGCGCCCCTTCGTCGTCGATCCCGCACGGCGCGCAGTGCCGGTCTCGGCCTCGGCCATCCGCAGCGATCCGGCGCGACACTGGGCGCATGTGCCCCCGCCCGTGCGCGGCTATTTCCAGACCCGCATCACCCTGATCGGGCCGGAAAGCGCCGGCAAGACGGTGATGGCCGAAAAGCTGGCGGCGCGCTTCGGTGCCGGGCTGATCCCGGAATACGGGCGCGCCTATGACGCGCTGTTTCGCGCGGGCAAGGGCTGGCAGCCACAGGATTTCGCGGCGATCATCGATGGTCATCTGGCGCTTGCCGGGCCACTCGCGCGTGCCTCTGGCCCGCTTGTGATCGAGGATACCGACCCGATCCAGACGCTTGTATGGGCCGAATATCTGCTGGGAAACATCCCCCCCGCGCTGCTGGAGCGCATCGTATCCTGCCCGCTGCCCGACCTTTACCTGCGGCTTGGCGCACAGACCGAATGGCATGATGACGGCACGCGCTACAGCGGCGATCAGGCCCGCCGCGACTGGTTTGCGAACCGGCTGGATATCTGGCTTGACCGGCTTGGTGCCACCCGCGTTGACATCGATACCCCCGGATGGGATGCCCGGCAGACCGAAGCCGAAACCGCCGTGACGGCATTCCTTGCAGCGCGCGCCGCTGCCCCCCGCGCGTCGGGATAGGCCGCAGCAATTGCAAGAAGAAGGCTGGTAATCCGGCCATGCGTGATCTGGAACGCCTTCTCCCCTTGCCGAACCCAGACATGCTGACCGGCGCGTCCTGATCGTGATCGGGTTTGATGCCTGATTTCAGTGTCCCGGCTCTGGCGGCAAGCTGCGTCAGCCATGGCGCGGCATTGATGAACACCGGTTATCGGCACCGCTGCATCCGTGATCGGCAACCTTGCCGGACAGCAAAGCCCGATCCGTTCCTATTACCCGCCTGCAAGCGTGTATCTGCTTTCGATCTTGAAGCAGGACTGAAGCAATGAAGAGAGACGCCAGATGAAGACGCGGATTATATCAACAAGGCCGCCGACCGGCAGGGGTGGTCGAGCAGGGTCTTGAGATCGCTGTCAAGATGCAGAACGGACAGCGAAACGCCCGCCATATCCAGCGAGGTATAGTAAGGCCCCACGAAGCTTCTGTGGACATGGATGCCCTTGGCCTTCAGCCGCTGACGGACACGACGCAGCACGATATACAGTTCCATCGCGGGCGTGCTGCCAAGCGAGTTCACCAGCAGCGCGACCTCATCGCCCTCAGCGGCGGACATCTCGTCAAGGATACGGTCGACGAGAATATCGGCGCAGGCATCGGCGGATACGATTGCATGGCGTTCGACCCCGGGTTCTCCGTGCACGCCGACGCCGATCTCCATGTCATCGGGGCCAAGATCGAAGCTTGGTCGGCGTGTCTCGGGCAGGCTGCCCGGCTCCAGCGCGATCCCCATCGTATAGGTGCGCGCATTGGCATGGCGCGCCACCGCCTCGCATGTATCAAGCGACGCCATCCGGTCAGCCGCCGCCCCCGCAATCTTGAAGGTGAAGACATTCCCCGCAACGCCCCGGCGCGCGGCCCGCCTTTCGGGCGGCGACGAGGCGATATCATCCGTTGTCACGACAGAGCGTATCTCGATCCCTTCCCGCGTCATTTCTTCTGCGGCCATATCGAAATTCATCACATCGCCCGAGAAGTTCCCGTAGATATACAGAACACCCGCGCCGCCCTGCACCGCGCGCGTCGCCGAGATGATCGGATCAGGCGGGGGCGATGCGAAGATATTACCCACCACTGCCGCATCGGCCAGCCCTGGGCCAACATACCCCCAGAATGCGGGCTCATGCCCCGCGCCACCACCGATGACGATGCCCACCTTGCCAGCACGGGGCGCGGCTATCGCCTGGACGGCGCGCGTCGTTTCCGGCACCGGGGCAATGATCCCTTCATGCGCCAGAAGCGCGCCCCCCAGGCTTTCATCCACCGCCCCCTGTGGCTGGTTGATCAGCTTCTTGACATGCGTTCTGGCGGGCAGTTCCCGGCCCTGCCGCGCTGCCGGGCGGGGCGGCATCTCATCGCAGCCCTCGGCGGTCAATATGCCGCGCCCGGTGGCGATATCAGTAACCAGAACACTGACATAGCCGCCGCGCAGCGCGGCCAGAATGGCGGCCACCTTGTCCATCCCTCCGGCGACGGCGATACGCTGGGGGATGTGGCGCAATTGTTCCAGGTCAAGGCCAATGGTGCGATCATGCATCGGGCCTATCACCGGCTCGCCGCGCACGGAGATGAAGCGGCCCACAAGACTGCCGACAGCTTGCTGATCATAGACTTGCTGCATGCCACCATCAAGAAAGCCGCTGCTGTGAATCGTGCTTTCGGGGCGCAGCGATGAAATGCCCATGACGATGATATTGGCCTCGGCCAGAATATCGAGTTGCTCGGCAAGAACGGTTTCGCGCAGTAACGTCTGGCGCACCTCGGCCGAGGACACGATTGCCGGCGCGGAAACAGGGATGGCGCGCGCGTTCAGCGCCTTGGCCAGACGGGATGCGCAGGCCTCGGGCGTCCATGGGATCTTGGCCGTCGTGCCGCCAGTTGCCTGAACCACGCGCATATCCCTCAGGCCGGGTCGCACAAGCTGATCGGCCAGCGACAGGACCGTGCGCCCCCAGGTCACAGCCAGCGTATCCCCGGATTTCAGATAACGCGCCAGCACGCGCGCGCCGGCATCCCCCAGTCGCGTGATCAGGGACCGCTCGCCTCTTTCACCGGGAATGATCAGGCAGTCTTGCAAATTGAAATGATCACGCAGCGCCTGCGCAATACTCAGAGAACGGAATTTCTCGGGATCGATCTCGATATTGACGATGCCGCGCGCGCGCGCCTCGGCCAGATAGGCGTTGACCGAGGGACGAGACACACCCATCTGTTCGGCGATGGCCCCCTGTGTCAGCCCCTCTTCGTAATAAAGCCATGACGCCCAAAGCAACAGGTCATCGTCGAAGCGCAACGGGATAACCGCCTGCTCGCTTTCAGCGGACCTGCTGCCTGAACGAACCGGCATCAGACCGCCCCCCCCGGCGCACAGGATGACTGCGCGGCCAGCCAGTCGCGCGTGGCCGAGATGATCATCACCGCCGAGGCCGCGCCAGGATCGACATGGCCAAGGCTGCGCGGGCCAAGCCGCGCGGCCCGGCCGACAGAAGCAACCATGGCGCGCGTAGCCTCGCGCCCCTCGATGGCGGCGGTTTCGGCACGCGCAAGCTGATCAAGCGCGCAAAGCCCGCGTTTGCGGCCCTCAATCACGGCGCGCGCTGCAGGTGCCCAGACATCCATCATCGTCTTGTCGCCCGGGCTGGCCTTGCCGCGCTGTTGTATTCCCTCTGCGAAGGCGGGGATCAGGGCTGCGATATCATCGGGTGCCAATGCGGGCTTGCTGGCGAAGCGGCGCGCCGCACACATCATGGCGCCCGCATATAGCGGCCCCGTGGTCGCCCCGACCGCCGACAGAAACGAGCGCGCGGCAATCGACATGAGTTCGCCGGGCATCTGCTCATCTGCCGCCGCAGTGGCGCGAACGACGGCAGCAAAGCCCTCGGCCATCGAATTGCCGTGATCGGCATCGCCGATCGGACCATCCAGCAGCCCAAGTTCCACCCGCGCGTCCGAGAGCCTGCAGGCGATCAGACGAAACAGGCCGATAAGCTGCCGGGCGCTGAAACTTTCCATGACGCCAGTTGGACAGAAGGGGCCACGCATTGCAAGCGGGACGCGGCCGCCTGCTACGCGGACAGGCGCAGGCGAACGGACTGGCCGAGGCTGGTCAGGATCAGGCAGCAAGAGGTCGCGCCAGCGTCAAGCACACCCCGCGAACGCTCGCCAAGCCGGCTGGAACGACCGATCCGCGCGACCAGATCAATGGTGCTGTCGCGGCCTTTCTCTGCCGCTTCCGTCATCGCCTCCAGCGCGGCGGCAAAGCCAAGATGGCTTGCCGCTTCGAAGGCATGGGTGGCAGGTGCCAGGGCATCGATCAATGTCTTGTCGCCGACCTGCGCATTGCCGACCGTCTGAACGCCCGCCAGCCCGGCATTCAGCATGGCCGCGAAGGCTGCGGCATCGATCCGCTCATGATCCTTGATCGCGCCTGCCATATCCTCGAACATCAGCCCGTAAAGCGGCCCCATGGAACCGCCGATCTCGCTCATCAGCACGTCCGAGAGAACGAGAAGTGCCGCGTCAAGCGTCATGTCCTGCCCGCGAATACGCTCTGCCGCGCGACCGAACCCCTTGGCCATATTGCTGCCATGATCGCCATCACCGATCTTGCCATCAATTTCGGAAAGCCACGCCTTGTTGGCGACGATCACGGCCGCCATCTCCTCGACGATGGGGCCCTGCCCGGCGTTGGGTATCGATGTCATCTGGTCCTCATCACGAAAGCAGGAGACGCGCAATCCGCGTCAAGAAGCGTCTTGAGTTCATCATCCAGTGCCATGACGGTCAGGGTTGCGCCCACCATTTCCAGCGAGGTGAAGTAATTGCCGACGAAGGCGCGATGAACCGTCATCCCCATCGCCGTCAGCCCTGCCTCGATACGATCATAGAGAACATAAAGCTCGCTCACCGGGGTCGCGCCGAGCCCCGATACCAGAACCGCAAGCTCGCTTCCGGCGGGCAGATCATGATCCTCCATGACGATTTTCAGCATGTCATCGGCAATATCATTGGCGCGGCCCAAAGGCTCGATCCGGGTGCCCGGTTCACCGTGATGTCCGATGCCCACCTCCATCCTGCCGGCTTCGATGGCGAAATTGGGATGGCCCACGGCGGGCAAGGTGCAGGGGGCCAGGCCCACGCCGACCGAACGGCAGGCGTCGATGGCCTTCTGCGCGGCGGCCTGCACCTCGGCCAGACGGGCGCCGGTCGCGGCCTTGGCACCGCCGATTTTCCACATGAAAATCTCACCCGCGACGCCGCGACGCTTGTCGCGTTCGCCCGCAGGGGCCGAGCAGACATCATCATTGGCGACGACGGTGGCGACTTCGATCCCCTCCTTCGCGGCCATGCGCATCGCCAGCTTCACATTCATATTGTCGCCGGCATAATTGCCGTAAAGAACGGCCACGCCGGCACCGCCATCCGCTGCCCTGATGGCATCGGCAAAACTTTTCGCGGTCGGGGATGAGAAGATTTCCCCCACCGCAACGGCATCCACCAGATTGCGCCCGGTATAGCCGATGAAGGCGGGCTCATGGCCCGAGCCGCCACCGGTCACGATGCCCACCCGCCCGGCCACGGGTGCCGCATTCGACACCACGACGCGGGGGTTTTCGGGCAATGAATGCACCAGATGGCGATGTGCCTTGACGAAGCCTGACACGGTTTCATCGACCAGATCATCGGGATCGTTGATAAATCGCTGCATGTTCATCTCACCTAACAGTATAGCCGCCATCGACAAGAAGATCGGCGCCGTTGATCATGGCCGCCTCGTCCGAGGCCAGGAAAATCGCCGCCGCCGCGATCTCATGGGGCTCGGCGAAGCGCCCGGCGGGGATAAGCGCCTTCATCGCCTCGCCCTTCGGCCCGTCCCATGCCTTGCGGCCAAGTTCGGTCAGAACGACGGTGGGGGAAATCGCATTGACCGTGATCCCATGCCTGCCCCATTCCAGCGCAAGGGTTTTGGTCATGCCGATGACGCCGAATTTCGAGGCGCAATAGGCGACGTGATCCTCGATGGCGACCGATCCGGCCTGACTTGCCAGATTGATGATGCGCCCCCCCTTGCCAGCCGCGATCATGGCCTTGCCGACTGCCTGCGCCATCAGGAAGCTGCCGGTCAGATTGACGGCAATCGTGCGATCCCATGTGCGAAACGAAATATCCTCTGCCGGTGCAAGATCGACGATACCGGCGCTGTTGACCAGAATATCGACCGCGCCAAGCCGCGCCTGCACCTGCGCAAGCGCGGCCTCGATACTGGAGAGGCTGGTCACGTCGCAGGCAAGGGCCAGTGCATCGGCCAGCCCCTCGGCCCGCGCCTGAGCCGCCCCCAGGTTCATATCCAGAAGCGCCACCCGCGCACCGCGCGCCGAAAGCGCTTCGGCGATTGCCGCGCCGATGCCGGACGCGGCGCCGGTCACGATGGCGATCTTTCCCGAAAGCGAAAAATTCAGACCCGATGCGGCCATGTCCTGCTCCTTGATCTTGATCGGATGCTTACCGGCGCGCAGCAGAGGCGCGCCGGTAGAAGATGACGGGATTACTGACGGCTGGCCAGCAGTTCATCGACGTTTTCCAGCGTCACGGGCGTCCATGGCACGCTG
Source organism: Paracoccus sp. (in: a-proteobacteria) (assembly GCA_030538515.1). GTDB lineage: Bacteria > Pseudomonadota > Alphaproteobacteria > Rhodobacterales > Rhodobacteraceae > Paracoccus. Next base: position 4,685 of record JAUNTV010000050.1, on the reverse strand, counting down.
TATTCAGCCGCCTTGCCATCGGCCCAGGCCATGTCAGGATAGCTGGCCCAGATATCGGACATCGGCTGGTAGTCCGGCAGGACCGAGGCAATGGCCAGATCGATCGCACCTTGCGCCTGCGCCGCGCCATCCTGAAGGATTGAAGCCATATCGCCCCCTTTCACCGCCAGAAGCGCGTCCGTCACACCATCAATCCCGGCGATGGCGTAATCCTTGGGGTCCTCGCCCGCCGCCTTGATGGCCTCGATCGCGCCAAGGGCCATTTCGTCATTCTGGCCGATCACCCCGTCAATCGCATCGCCATGCCGGGTCAGCCAGTTCTCCATCAGGCTTTGCGCCTCGGCGCGGCTCCAGTTGGCGGTCTGCTGTTCCAGAACGGTGACGTCAGGGCATTCGGCCAATGCCTTGAGATTGCCTTCAAGCCGCTGGATCTGCGCGGACTGGCCGATCGGCCCCTCAAGGATGACCACATTGCCGGAACATCCGATCTGGTCGAGCACGTGTTTGGCCTCCATATAGCCCGACTGCACATCATCCGACCCGACATAAGCGGTCAGCTTGTCGCTGTTCACACGAGTGTTGGAGCCGAAAACCGGAATACCCGCCGCAGCCGCAGCCTCTACCGCAGCAGCGCCCGCCTCGATATCAATGGGAACGAAGACAATCGCGTCATAGCCCTGGGTGATCATCGTCTCGAACTGGTCCTGCTGAACCAGTGCGTCATAGCGACCGTCGAAAATGGTCAGTTCTGCAATACCCTGCCGGATCGCCGGATGCGCTTCGGCGGCGGCGGCCCAGATCTGCATGAATTCGGCATTCAGGCCATAGACGGCGGCCCCGATCCTGGGCTTGTCCTGCGCCACGGCAGCCCCCGCAATCAGCGACATCGCCGTGGCAAGCATGAGTGTCTTTTTCGTCATCATCCTGTTTCCTCCCGTTTGGTCAGTGTTATTGCGAAGGCCCGGCTGGCCCCGCGCAGGCAAGTCAGGGGATTCAGTCCTGCCTGTTTCTGGATCTGTCCAGCATGACGGCGGCGACGATCAGCACGCCCTTGATCACCTGCTGGTAGTAGGATTCAACCCCCATGAGATCGAGCCCGTTGTTCATCACCCCGATCAGCAGCGCCCCGATCAGCGTGCCGCTGACCCGCCCGACACCACCCGCGAAAGAGGTCCCCCCGATCACCACAGCCGCGATGGCGTCAAGTTCATAGGCGACCCCGGCTTGTGGAAGGGCCGATCCCGTGCGCGCGGCCAGCACCATACCCGCCAACCCCGCCAGCGCCCCGCTGATCACATAGACGCTGAAACGGATGCGCGCGACCGGCAGCCCCGAAACCTTGGCCGCATGAGGATTGCCGCCCACCGCGTAGATATGCCGCCCGAAACGGGTCTGCGTCAGGACGAAATGCGCAACCGCGAAAGTGCCAAGGAACAAAAAGATCGGCACAGGAACGCCCCAGATGCTGCCGGTGCCGATCCAGCGAAACCCGTCGCTCAGGGCCGGTATCGGGCGGCCTCCCGAATAAAGCAGCGTCAGCCCGCGCGCCGCCGAAAGCATCCCCAGCGTGACGACGAAGGCAGGCACCTGAAAGCGCGCGACGATCAGCCCGGATACGGCACCGCAGCCCATGCCCACGGCAAGCCCGACCGCGATGGCGACAATAGCCGGATAGGGTGCGCCCGCTATCATGCCCGCAGGCGAGGTCGTCGCATATGAGGCCGCCACCACCCCGACCAGCGCCACCAGCGAGCCTACCGACAGATCGATGCCGCGCGTCAGGATCACGAAGGTCATGCCGATGGCAAGAATGCCGTTGATCGAGGTCTGGCGCAGCACGTTCAGAATATTGCGCGTGGTCAGGAAATTGTCGCTGACGATGGCCAGCGTCAGACAAACCAGCAGCAGCGCGATGAATATCCCGTAATGTTGGGCAATCCGGCCTGCCGTCCACTCCCGATCCGTGGTTGTCTTTGCACTCATGGTCCTGTCCATTGCTTTCCGGCGGGCATCAGGCTGCCAGATGAAGAAGCTTTTCAGCCGAGAACGCTTCCCGGTCCAGTTCACCGGCCTTGCGACCATCTTTCAGCACGATGACCCGATCCGCCATTCCGAGGATCTCGTCCGTTTCCGAGGAAACCATGACCACCGCCCCGCCAGCGCGCGCAAAATCGGACATGACACGATAGATTTCCCGCTTGGCACCGACATCGACGCCGCGCGTCGGCTCATCCAGCAGCAATATTCGGGGGTCGGTCATGAACCATTTCCCGACCACGACCTTTTGCTGATTGCCGCCTGACAGGTTCGCCACACCCAGCCTGTCGCTTGCGGTCCTGATCCGCAAGGCCGCGATCATCTGCGCGGCTTTCGCGGCCTCGTCGCTCCGCCGCATCACGCCACCCCGTGACAGCCGATCCAGGCTGGACAGACACAGATTATCACGCACGCTTGCGCTCAGAACCAGACCGGAGCCTTTGCGGTCCTCGGTCACATAAGCCAGCCCCGCCTTGATCGCATCCTTCGGGCGGGTGATCCGGGCTTCCTTTCCGGCCAGTTCGACCCGCCCCCCGGCCTCATCCGAAAGTCCGAATAGCCTGTCCAGCACTTCCGTTCTGCCCGAACCCATAAGGCCGTAAATGCCCATGATCTCGCCCTGCCGGACATCGAAGGAGATGTCGCGCACACCATTGCGCGCCGCCAGCCCCTCGACCCGCAGGGCAATCTTTTCTCCGGGCACGTTCTGCTTGACGAATTCCTCGCTCAGCGGGCGGCCGACGATCAGCTGGATAAGCTGGTCCTTGGTGATATCGGCGATCAGGCCATCCTCGACGAAAGCGCCATCGCGGAAAACCGTATAGCTGTCAGCGATCGAAAATATCTCTGACAGGCGATGGCTGACATAAATCACGCCCTTGCCCCGCGCCTTCAATGTGGCGATCGCCCCGAAAAGATGCCCGGCCTCGGCCTCACCAAGAGCCGAGGTAGGCTCATCGAGAATGATCACCTCGGCGTCATAACTCAGCGCCTTCGCGATCTCGACAAGCTGGGTCTGCGCGACAGTCAGATCCATCATCAGATCGGTGGCGCGGATCGCAAAGCCGAAACCGTCCAGCAGCGCCTGCGTCTGGCGGTTCATCTTCGGGAAATCAATGCGGCCGAAGCGGCGCAGGGTCTCGCGCCCCATATAGATGTTTTCCGCCACCGTCATTGCGGGCACGGGCGAAAGTTCCTGCTCGACGATGGCAATACCGTTTTTCAGCGCATCGGACGGGCTTGTGAAATCGACCTCGCGGCCATTGCGCAGGATGGTGCCAGCGTCCCGATCAAGGATTCCCATCACGATTTTCAGGAATGTGGACTTCCCGGCGCCATTGCCACCGCAAAGCGCATGGACTGAACCCGCCCGAAGCCGGAACCGCCCATCAAGAAGCGCAGGCACGCCGGAAAAGCTCTTCCGCAATCCGCTGACGTCCAGAATCGGCACATTCCCTCCCTCGCGCAATGCCAGCCAAGCAGCCGACCTTACCCTGCGACAGGCAGGGTATGACGCCGCTCCGTCATATGTCAATTAATATCTGACATTTGATATCACAGCCACCGGCCGCCCGCCTCAGGGGCTGATCATTGCCCTGCGATGGAGGGCGATATCAGCATGGCCGCGCCCCACTCAGCGCTCGGCACCGCTACCGGGGCAAGCCGGCCTAGAAGAGAGCAAGGCCCGAAAAGCCCGTTGATGACCGGTTGGTGCAGTTCCATGACGAATGGATTCTGATCGAGGGGAAAATGCAGCGAATCGCCGGCCTCCAGCGCGCTTCGCGTGCCCGCGACTTCCAGCATGGCCGCCGTGGTGGACACCTCGATCTCGGGACGCCGGGTGGCGCGGGAGCGAGCTGCCGTGATCGCAAAGCGCGGAAAACCAGGCCTCATCGTCAGCGATCACGGGACCGAGCTCACCTCGAACGCTATGCTGGCCTAGGTGTTTAGTCCCAGCATGTGATGGGTTGGATCAACAGTGAATCTTTCTGGCTCTCGCATAATTGTAGGCAGCGATGAAGTCGCCGAGGTGGGTTTCCAGCGCCACGCGCCTGTCGCGCGAAATGGGTTCATCCAAAACGCCCGCATGAGGTCAGGATGAGCAAGTCATCGATCCGCACAATTCAGACTGCGCTGCGCGACCTGCGCTATGATCCCGGCCCGGCTGACGGGCTGTTCGGGCCGCGCACAGCCGCTGCCGCTCAGGCTTGGATTGCCGCCCGTGGTCAGGCCGCGCCAGTCGCCGCGCAGGCTGGCGCACCCCGACCCCCGGCCATGATCTGGCAGGGCAGCGCCCGCTATCCGGTGACCGAAATTGTAATCCATTGCGCGGCCACCCGTCCGGGCTGGATGGTCGGGCAGTCGCTGGCCTCCAAGGTTGCCGAAATCCGCCGCTGGCACATGCGGGATCGCGGCTGGAAGGATATCGGCTATCACGGCGTGATCGACCGTGACGGGGCCTATGCGCGCGGGCGCGACTATTCGGTGATCGGCGCTCATGTAGTAGGCCACAATACCGGCACAATCGGGCTCTGCCTGCTTGGCGGGCATGGCAGCGCGGCAACCGACAGTTTCGCGGATCACTACACCCCCGCCCAGGACGCAGCCCTGCGTCGCATCATTGCCGAGATTTCCGGGCTTACCCGCAT
>JAUNTV010000049.1 GCA_030538515.1 Paracoccus sp. (in: a-proteobacteria) | reverse complement strand
GGGCGGCACGAAAGGCGGTGATCAGGCGGATGCGTGTGGCGTTGCGCCAGACCAGAACCGGGCTGCGCGCCATCAGATCGGATGTGACGCGCTCGGCCCAGATGACGCGGGGATCATGCAAAGCGGCCTCTCGGACCATGTGCTCGAACCCGGCGAAATCAAGGCTTTCATCGGCAAGGGCATGGGCCAGATCAAGGATCGGGCTGTCGCCCGCCTGCCGGTGGATACGGCTGAGCATCAGCTTTTGCGGGGTCGCCAGCCTGTCGAAGACCATCGCGCCCGACTGCCCCACGGGGGCAAGCTGCGCGGGATCGCCAAACAGGATCAGCACGGGGAATATCTCGCGCAGGTCGTCAAGCTGGCGTTCGTCCAGCATCGAGGATTCGTCGATCAGCCCGATATCCAGCCCGTCCTCGCGCCGCTTCCAGCCCTTGATGAAATCCGACCCCCTCAGCCCCGCCGCCGCCAGCGCACCGGGGATCGAGGCATGGAGATCGTAAAACGCACGCGCGCGGTCAAGGGCGGTTTCGGCCAGCCCCTCGATCTGCGGCCGCGTGCCCGCGCCGGTCAGCCAGTCGGCGATGCGTTCATATTCCGGGTCATAGACGGGGGTATAAAGAATGCGGTGAATGGTCGTCGCGGGCACCCCGCGCATGCGCAGCACGAAGGCCGCCTTGTTGGTGGGGGCCAGCACGGCCACGGTGCGGCGATCCTTGCGCTTCCTGCCCTCGTAATCGCCCGAGATGACCTCGACCCCGGCTTCGCCAAGGGCTTTGGTCAGGGCGGCAAGGATCATGGTCTTGCCCGATCCGGCCTTGCCGATCACGGCCATGACCCGGCCCTTGCCCGGCTTCGGCGGGGTGATTTCTTCCGCCGTCAGATCGATGCCGGCACCGGCCAGAACATCGGCAAGGCTGTCCCAGGCTTCGGCCTGATCGGGGGAAAGGGCGGGCAGATCGGCGCTCATCCCCGGTGCCTAGCGCGCGGAAGCCGCGAAGGGAAGCCGCCTTCAGCGCGGGCCGGGCGGCGCGATACGCGCCAGAAGCCCGTAATGGTCCGACCCCAGAAGCCCGCGACGCGACACCGCCGCCGGCCAGTCCCGCGGCACAAGGATATGATCGATGGGCATCGGGTAGTGGACCGGCTCAAGGATATAGGTCGGATGCCAGGGCGCGGCGATGCGCGTCCCCGTGGCCGAGGCGATCCGGCGCGGCGCGCCCGCCCATGAGATCATGTTGAAATCGCCCCCGACAATGACCGGGGCCGGGGCCGGGGCCAGATCACCCATGATCGCATCGAGCTGCGCGGGCTGGCCATGGGGCCATGGCCAGTGCAGATGCAGCGCGATCGCCGTGAACGCACCCGAGGGATGCGCCACACGCGCCATCGCATAGCCCGAGCCTTCCCTGCAACTTTGCGCCGCCATCGGATAGGCCGAAAGGATCGCCACAGCCCCCACCCGATGGGCGGGGCAGATCAGGTGATGGGGGTGGCTTTCGGCAAGGGCGGCGACAATGGGCAGATTGGCATCGCTGAGTTCCTGCAGAAAGATCACATCCGCGCCGCTTTCGCGCATATCGGCCAGAAGCGCTGCGGGATCGGGGCGCCGGTAAAGCAGGTTCTTCTGATAGACGCCGATCAGCGCATCAGGCGGGCCAGGGGGAAGGGCCACGGGCCGCATCATCCACAGGATCGGCGCGAGTGCCGCGATACCCGCCGCCAGCACCCCCGCCCGCCACCAGCCCCCGAACGCCAGCGCGAGGGGCAGAAGCAGCAGCGCAAGAACCGGCCGGAACACCGCAAGCGAATCGCCAAGCGGATGCAGCCGTCCGGCGTAGCTGGCGATCAGCGCGGTCAGCGCGAGGCATGCGATGAGTTTAAGGGTGCTGCGCATGGTCTTTCCTTTGCCAAGGCCGGGGGCGCTGCCCCCGGACCCCCGGGATATTTCGGGACAGAAGAAGGGCCGGCCCGGTCATGTGCCAAGCCAGCCTTCGGGGACTTTCGGCATGGCGGCGATCAGACCCTGTGTGACCGGGTGGCGCGGGTGGTCCATGACCGCGGCGGTCGGGCCTTCCTCGACGATTTTGCCCCGGTCCATGACCAGCACCCGGTCGGTGATGCCGCGCACCACGCCCAGATCATGGCTGATGAACAGATAGGCCAGGCCGTGGCGGCGGCGCAGCCCGGCCAGCAGGTCCAGCACCTGCGCGCGCACGCGCACATCCAGCGCGCTGACGGCCTCGTCCAGAACGATCAGGCGCGGGCGGATGATAAGCGCGCGCGCGATCGCCAGCCGCTGGCGCTGACCGCCTGAAAATTCGTGGATATAGCGCCCGGCCGCATCCGCGCCGAGGCCGACATCATCCAGTGCCTGTATCACGCGGTCGCGCCAGTCATCGGGGCGGCCGGTCAGGTGGAAGGGTTCGGCAATGAGGCGTTCGACGCGCCAGCGGGGGTCGAAGCTGCCGAACGGGTCCTGAAACACCACCTGCACCTTGGCGCGCAGCGCGGCGGGCATGGGCGCGGCATTGCTGATCCTTTGCCCGTCGAGCAGAATCTGGCCGCCCTGAAGGGGTTCGAGGCCCAGAATGGCGCGGGTGAGCGTGGATTTCCCGCAGCCCGAGGCCCCGACCAGCCCGACCGATTCACCATCCCGGATATCGAGGCTGACCCCATCGACTGCGCGCAGCACCGGTTGGGGCGCAAAAAGGCCCGGGCGCGGCAGCGGGTATTCGCGCAGCGCATCCCTGACCGAGAGGATCGGCGTTTCGTCGGGCCGGACCGGCACGCGTTCGGGCTGGTGGCGCGAGGCGGCGAAAAGCGCCTGCGTATAGGGGTGGCTTCGGCTGCGAAAAAGCGCCTCGGTCGGGCCTTTCTCGACCACCGAGCCGTCCTTCATCACCGCGACCTGATCGGCGATCCCGGCCACCACCGCCAGATCATGGGTGATGAGCAGAAGCGACATGCCTTCATCACGCACCAGCGCGCCAAGCAGGTCAAGGATCTGCGCCTGCGTGGTGACGTCAAGCGCGGTGGTGGGTTCATCCGCGATCAGCAGATCCGGGGCCTCGGCGATGGCCAGTGCGATGGCCACGCGCTGGCGCTGCCCGCCCGAGAGTTCATGCGGGTAAAGGCCAAGGGGGAAGCGCGGCTCGGGCAGGCCCACGCGGTCCAGACGTTCGCGCGCGCGCGCCAGCGCCTGCCGCCGGGGCAGGCGCTGATGGATGCCGAGCACCTCGGCCACCTGATCGCCGATGGTCATCAGGGGGTTCAGCGCGGTCATGGGTTCCTGAAAGATCATGCCGATGCGGTTGCCGCGAATGCGGCACATCTGCGGCTCGGGCAGGGTCAGCAGGTTCCGGCCGTCCAGATCGACCGCGCCGCTTGCCCGCGCGCCATGAGGCAGAAGCCCCATGATCGCCAGCGCCGTCATCGACTTGCCGGAACCGGATTCGCCCACCAGCCCGGTGATCCGGCCCGGATGCAGCACCAGATCCAGATCGCTGAGCACCGGGCGGCCATGGATGGCGACGGAAAGGGCGCGTGTCGAGATCATACCCGCATCACCTTCAGCCTTGGATCAAGCGCATCGCGCAGCCCGTCGCCCAGAAGGTTCAGCCCCAGCACGGTCAGGAAGATGGCAAGGCCGGGGATGATCGCCACATGCGGGGCCAGCATCACGAGGGTCTGCGCCTCGGCCAGCATCCGCCCCCAGCTTGTCACGGGCGGCTGCGCGCCAAGCCCGACATAGGCCAGCCCGGCCTCGGCCAGAATGCCAAGGCTGAACTGGATCGTCCCCTGCACGATCAGCAGATTGGCGATATTGGGCAGGATATGTTCCAGGCTGATGCGGATGCGCCCCTTGCCGGCGACGCGGGCGGCGCCGATGTAATCCAGCGTCCAGACCGGCAGGGCGGCGCCCCGGCTGACGCGGGCGAAGACGGGGATATTGAAGATGCCGATGGCGATGATGGCGTTGATCGCGCCAGGGCCATAGGCGGCGGTGATCATGATGGCGATCACCAGCGAGGGGAAGGCGAAGATCAGGTCATTGCCGCGCATGATGATCTCATCCAGCCAGCCGCCCTGCCGGGCCGCCGCGATCAGGCCAAGGGGCACGCCCAGCCCCATGCCGATGCCCACCGCAAACAGCGCCACCGCGATCGAGGTGCGCGCGCCCATCATCATCATCGACAGGATATCGCGCCCGAAAAGATCGGTGCCCAGCCAATGCGCCGCCGATGGCGGCTGAAGCTTGCCCGCCACGTTCATCGCGCCGATATCGTAAGGCGTCCAGACAAAGGACAGCGCCGCCGCCAGCAGCGCAAGCCCGGCCAGAAAACCCCCGACAAGAAGCGAACGCCGCCCTTTCATCGCCGGCGCAGCCTCGGGTCGATGGCCCCGTAGGCGATATCGACAAGGAAGGTCACAAGGATCACCGCCCCCACCAGCACCAGCAGCGCCGATTGCACCACGATCAGATCGCGCTGATTGATCGCCTGAAAGATCATGCGGCCAAGGCCGGGCAGATAGAACAGGCTTTCGATGATGATCGCCCCCGCCATGAGAAAGGAAAACTGCATCCCCAGAATGGTCAGCACCGGGATCAGCGCATTGCGCAGCCCGTGGCGGCGCAGCACCTGCCCCCGGCTTAGCCCCTTGGCGCGCGCGGTGCGGATATAATCCTGATCCATGGTGTCGATCAGGGCCGAGCGCAGCACCCGCGCCAGAATCGCCGCCTGAGGCAGCGCCAGCGCGACCGAGGGCAGGATCAGCGCGCGCAGGGCGGCCATGGGCCGGTCCCATCCCGGAAAGCCGCCCGCCGGAAGCCAGCGCAACTGCACCGCGAACAGCAGCACAAGCAGCATGGCGAACCAGAAATTCGGCAGCGCCATGCCGATCTGCGTCACCCCCATGACCCCGGTATCGCCCGCCTTTCCCCGGTGCGAGGCAGCGAAGATGCCGACCGGAAAGGCGATGGCCACAGCCAGCAGCAGCGCCATCCCCGCCAGCGGCAACGAGACCTGCATCCGGTCCAGAATCATCCCCGTCACCGGGGTCTTATAGGTGAAGCTGGTGCCCAGATCGCCACCAAGGATCGCGCCAAGCCAGGTCGCATAGCGAAGCGGCAGGGGCTGATCCAGCCCAAGCTGCGCGCGCAGCGCGGCCAGTGCCTCGGGCTGCGCGCCTGTCCCCAGCATATAGGTTGCGGCATCACCGGGCACCATCTCGATCAGCAGGAAAATCACCACCGAGGCGGCGGCAAGGCTGAGCGCAAGCGAAAGCAACCGGCGAAGGACATAGCGCAGCATGGATGCGAGGCTAGGGCCGGGCCGGGCGCGCGGCAAGCCCCCTCATGCCAGCACCGCGCCGGGGTTCATGATACCCGCGGGATCAAGGGCCGCCTTGATCGCCCGCATGGCCGCCAGCCGCGCCGGATCGGCCCAACGCGCCAGATCGCCCGCTTTCAGCCGCCCGACGCCATGTTCCGCCGAAAATGAGCCGCCGCGCGCCACGACCATTTCATGCACGGCCCGCTGCACGGCGGGTCGCAGCGCCTCGTAATCGCTGCGGGTGCGGCCCCTGGCGGGAAAGACGTTGAAATGCAGATTGCCGTCGCCCAGATGACCGAAGCAGTTGATGCGCATATCGCCCATGCCCGCGATCATCGCGCCCGCATCGGTGATGAAACGCGCCACCTCGCTGAGCGGCAGCGATATGTCATGGCTGGAAATCGCCCCGATCAGGCGGTTCGCGCGGGGGATTTCCTCACGCAGGTGCCAGAAATCGGCCGCCTGCTGGCCCGATTGCGCGATGATCCCGTCAAGGGCCAGCCCGGCGCGGGCACCGGCTTCGAAAAGCCCCTCCAGCGCGGTGTCGGGCGCCAGGCCAAGGGGAAGGCCCAGCTCGATCAGCACCAGCCAGTCGGGCGGCAGGGCGAAGGGCTGGCGCAGATCGGGCATGGTCTCGGCCTGAAAGCGCAGCCCCTGCCCCGAGATCAGTTCGAACGCCGTCACCCCGTCGCCAAACCGCTGCCCGGCCAGTGCCAGAAGCGACAGCGCCGCCGCCGGGTCGGGCACCACGATCAGCCCCACGCCGACACCTGCGGGGGGCGCGACAAGGCGCAGGCTGGCGGCGGTGATCACGCCAAGGCTGCCCTCGGCCCCGATCAGAAGATCACGCAGGTCGTAGCCGGTGTTATCCTTGCGCAACCGCTTGAGATCGCGCAGGACCGAGCCATCGGGCAGAACCGCCTCGATCCCCAGACAAAGCGCGCGCGCGGTTCCATAGCGCAGCGCCGTCACGCCGCCCGCATTGGTCGACAGAACGCCCCCGATCTGCGCCGACCCCTGCGAGGCCAGCGACAGCGGAAACAGCCGCCCGGCCCCGGCTGCGGCATCGCGCGCGGCTTGCAGGGTCACGCCCGCCTCGGCCAGAAGCACGTTTTCCTCGGGCCAGAGATCGCGCAGGGCGCGCATCCGTTCCAGCGACAGGATCAGCGGCGCAGGCCCTTCGGGCATGACCTGCCCGCCGACCAGCCCGGTGCCCCCGCCAAGCGGCACGACGCCCACGCGCGCCGAGGCGCAGGCCCGGATCACCGCCGCGACCTCATCGGTATTGCGCGGCGCGGCCAGAAGCCCCGCCTGCCCACGAAACCGGCCCCGAGGTTCTTCCAGATGGCGCGGCTCGATCTCGCGCAGGACGCCATCCGGCAGAAGCCGCGCCAGATCGGGACCGGCAGGGTTCAGGGCTTCTTTCCTGTCCAGAGACTCATTCATCCCGCATCCGTCCGTCCCCGGCGATCGCTGCGAAGGCTGGCATAAAGCACATGCGTGCGCCAGCGCCCGTTGATTTGCAGATAGCTTTGCGCCACGCCTTCATATTTGAAACCGGCGCGTTCCAGCACCCCGCGGGACGCCGCATTGTCGGGCAGGCAGGCCGCTTCGATCCGCGACAGATCCAGCGCCGAGAAAGCATGCCTGACAACCGCGCCGATGGCCTCGGTCATGTAGCCCTGACGGGCGTGGGGCGCGCCGATCCAGTAACCGATGGTCGCCATCTGCGCGGGGCCGCGCCGGATATTGTCGATGGTGATCGCGCCCAGAAGCACCCCGTCCACGGCACGTTCGATGAAAAACGGGAAGGCCGTGCCCGCCTTGCTGGCGCGCTGCGCCCAGTAGACGCGGTTGGTGAAAGCCTTGCGCTGCAAGTGATCGGCGGCCCAGACCGGCTCCCATGGGGTCAGGAAATCGCGGCTTTCCTCGCGCAGCGCGGTCCAGGCGTTGAAATCCGAATGCTGCGGCAGGCGCAGCGCCGCCCGTTCCGTTTCAAGACGGATCTGACGGCGCCGGCCGAACATCAGGCGGCAAGCCTTTCGACCAGCCGCCCCAGGGCGGGCGCGCGTTCGACCGGGCCATAAAGCGCCATGGCCGGGGCCCGCGCGATCAGGCTTTCGGCATAGGCCGCGATATCGGCGCGCGTTACGGCATCGATCAGCGCGGCGGTTTCCGCAGGCTCGGGCACGCGGCCCCAGATCGCCAGGCTGCGCGCGATGCGTTCCGCCTGACCGGAACTGCTTTCCAGCCCCATCAGCGCCCCGGCCTTCAACTGCACCTTGGCGCGCGCGATTTCGGCATCCGACAGCCCCTCGGCCGAGCGCTTCAGCTCATCCACCGTCAGCGCGGCAAGTTCGGCGATATCTTCCGCAGCGGTGCCGGCATAGATGGTCATCATCCCGGTATCGTCGTGAAACCCCGATTGCGCGAAGATCGTGTAGCACAGGCCCCGTTCCTCGCGGATCTTCTGGAACAGCCGCGAGGACATGCCGCCGCCCATCGCCGTCGTCCAGATCTGGGCGGCGTGAAATTCCGGCGAAAGATAGCCCGGCCCTTCGAAAGCCAGCGTGAAATGCGCCTGTTCAAGATCCTTCAGGCGGCGGATTTCGGCACCCTGCCAGCGGGCACCGGCGCGCGGCGGCGTCGGGCGCGCGCCGAGATGGCCGAAGATCCCCTCGGCCTGCCGCACGAGACTGTCATGATCGACCGCCCCCGCCGCCGCGAGGATCAGATGATCCGGCCCGTAATGTTCGGCCACGAACCCGGAAAGATCGCCCTTCGAGAAGCCCGAGACCCGCTCGGCCGGGCCAAGGATCGTGCGCCCGATGGCCTGATCGGGGTATGCGGCCTCTTGCAGCCAGTCGAAGATGATATCGTCGGGCGTATCCAGCGCCTGCCCGATTTCCTGCAGGATCACGCCGCGCTCGACCTCGATCTCGCGCTGATCGAAGGCGGGGTTCAGCACGATATCGGAAATCACATCCAGTGCCAGCGCGGTATCGGCGCCAAGCACGCGGGCGTAATAGGCCGTCGTATCGCGCGAGGTATAGGCGTTGATATAGCCGCCCACATCCTCGATTTCCTCGGCGATCTGCAACGCGCTGCGGCGCGCGGTGCCCTTGAATGCCATATGTTCAAGGAAATGCGCGATGCCGTTCTGTTCGACACGCTCATCACGCCCGCCCGCATCGACCCAAAGCCCGAGCGAGGCCGAATGCAGCCCCGGCATGCGGCGGGTGACGATGCTCAGCCCGTTGGAAAGGGTGGTGATTTCGGTTTCGCTCACGCGGTCCTCCGTTCAAGGATCAGCGATTTAAGCGCGGCCACGTCATTTTCAACCCGCGTCTGGCGCTCGGGCAGGTCGAACAGCCCGGCCATATGGGGCGGCAGGGCCGGGCGGATGCCGATGGCCTTTTCCACCGCATCGGGGAATTTCGCCGGATGCGCCGTGGCCAGCGTGATCATGGGTGTGCCCGCGCGCAGATGTTCGCGCGCGACCTTCACGCCGACAGCCGAATGCGGGCACAGGATTTCGCCGGTCTCGGCGCGGATGGTGCGGATCATCGCCAGCGTCTCATCCTCGGATGCGCGGCCCGAGGTGAAATCCGCCGCCAGCGCCTCGCGCGCGCCCTGGCTGATGGTGAAGCCGCCGGTTTTCAGCTCATCCATCAGCTGGCGGATCGCGCCGGCATCATTGCCGTAAGCCCAGAACAGCGCGCGTTCGAAATTGCTGCTGATCTGGATATCCATCGAGGGCGAGATCGAGGGCGCGACCTGCCCCATGCGATATTCGCCCGTGGTCATGGCGCGGTGCAGGATGTCGTTCTGATTGGTGGCGATGACAAGCTGGCCGACGGGCAGGCCCATGCGCCTGGCCACCAGCCCCGCCAGAATATCGCCGAAATTCCCGGTGGGCACGGTGAAATCCACCGCGCGGTCCGGCGCGCCAAGGCTGACGGCGGCGGTGAAATAATAGACCACCTGCGCCAGAACCCGCGCCCAGTTGATGCTGTTGACGCCCGCCAGCCCCACCGCGTCGCGGAAAGCGTGATCGTTGAACAGGTCCTTCAGCCGTGACTGGCAATCGTCGAAATTCCCTTCCAGCGCCAGCGCATGGACATTGGCATCGGCGGGCGTGGTCATCTGGCGGCGCTGCACATCGGAAACGCGGCCATGCGGGAACAGGATGAACACATCGACATTGGGCAGGCCCCGGAATGCCTCGATCGCGGCTGACCCGGTATCGCCCGAGGTCGCCCCCACAATCGTGATCCGCTGCCCCGACCGCGCCAGCGCGATCTGGAACAATTGCCCGATCAACTGCATGGCGAAATCCTTGAAGGCCAGCGTCGGACCGTGGAACAGTTCCAGCAGGTGATGGCCCGGCGCCAGTTGCCGCAGCGGCGCGCGCGCGACATGGCCGAAATTCCGGTAGGCCGTGTCAAGCGCGCGGGTGATTTCCGCGTCCGAGAAGCTTTCGCCCAGAAAGGGCCTGATGATACGGGCGGCGGCCTGTTCATAGGGCAGGCTTTCCAGTGCCGCGATATCATCCAGTTGCGGGATCGTCTCGGGCAGGTAAAGGCCGCCGTCGCGGGCCAGCCCGGTCAGCATCGCAGCTTCGAAATTCAGCACCGGGGCGTCACCCCGCGTCGAGATATAGCGCATCATTCAACCCTAATATGTCCGCTGCCTGATACGCCAGATGAACCCCGCTGTCATCCCTGCGCAGGTCAGCGCAAACAAAAACCACTGCACCGCATAGGAAAAATGGCTGTTCGGGATGCCTTCGATGGCGACGGGGATCGGCGTGACGCCCTGCGTGTCGCCATCCGCGTCCGAGACCACGACCAGCACCGGTGCGGTGCCAAGCGCATCCGCCATGGCAGGCACGTCGCGCGCAAACCAGATCCCGGCGGCAAGATCGGGTTCAGGCGTCGCGCTGCCCTTTTCATCGGGCCAGTGCAGGTTGCCCGCAACGCGCAGGCTTGTGGCCGGGCGCAAGGCGCGGCGGTCGTCCTGCGTAATGAAGCCCCGGTCCAGCAGGATGCGCCGCCCGTCATCGGTTTCAAACCCCGAGACGACATTATAGCCGCCGCCCCGTTCCTTGCTGCCCGAAAGCACAAGGATCTCATCGCCCGTGGTCCGGCCCGAGACCATCACCGGCAGGTATTTCATCGCCGGATCGATCACTTCGGGCAGGGGCCGGGGCGGGGCCTGGATGCCGGCCTCGATTTCCGCCAGCATGGCGTTCTTCCAGCCCATCCGCTGCAATTGCCAGACCCCGAGGCTTGCCAGAATGGCGGTGGTGACGATGCCGAAGATCAGCGGCGGCAGGATGGAACGGCGGGCCATGTCAGATTCGCTTGTGGTTTTGCCTGAGGTAACGCGGCGGGCGCGCAAACCCAAGGGTGCGCCCCTCAGGTATCGGCGCTGACCTCATCCCAGCTTTGCCCGCCGTAGCCGTAAAGCCAGTTCAGCGCACGGGCGCGTTCCAGAACGATGCTGGCATCCCCGCCCGGCAGGGCCTGCCCTTTCAGCCGCGCATCTGTCACGGCCCAATGCAGCCGGTAGTAGTAATCCGCCATATCCAGAAGCTCGGCCTGGGGGCGCAGGACTGCAAGATCGAACAGCCCCTCGGGTCCCATCACGGACAGCATCGCCCCCATATCCCCGACATCGGCGATCTGATCGCCGGGCGGCAGCGCATCATAAAGCCCGAGCGCCCAGAACAGCACAAGCACGCCCTCATAACGCCATGCCGTATCGGTGATGGTCTGCTGATCGGGATCGGGATCGTCCATGAAAGCCTGCTCGGCAGGGGTCAGATAGGGGCGGGCCTCGTATTGGTCCAGCAGCGATTGCCCAAGATCATAATCATTGGTTTCCGCCTTGACGCTGGCGATCATGGCGCCCAGAAGACGCTCGGCCACGGGGCGGCTCTCGCGGCGCAAACTGCGGCTTTCGCCCGCGATGACGGGCAGGCCGTCCAGCACCGGCACACCGGCCGCGCGCAGGATCGCTTCGCTGCGCGCCTTGCGGGCCAGTTCATCGGGGCGCGCGCTTCTGGCCAGCTCCTCGATCATGGCGCGGCGTGCCAGCGCCTCGGGCGGGGGGGCGGGCTGCGGTTCGGGCGCGCCTTGCGCCACGCCACTGCCCGCCGTCGTGCCCGCGCCGAAGATCGCCCCCGCCAAACGCCCCAGAAATCCCTTGCGTGTCATGGCTTTCCCCCAAAAACAGAGCGGCGCGGAGGCTCCCCCGCGCCGTTTTCATCCTTACTCTGGCAGGGCCACCGCTCAGCGACCCCAGATGTAGATCGAGAAGAACAGGAACAGCCAGACCACATCGACGAAGTGCCAATACCATGCGGCGGCCTCGAACCCGATATGCTGGCTCTGGGTCATCTGGCCGCGCATCAGGCGGATCAGGCAGACGAACAGGAAGATCGTGCCGATGATGACGTGGAAGCCATGGAAGCCCGTCGCCATGAAGAAGATGTCCCAATAGACATTCGTGCCCAGCGTGCCCGCGGCATGGCTGTATTCATAGGCTTGCAGGATGGTGAAGGCGACGCCCAGAACCACCGCCACGATCAGCCCGTTGATGGCGGTCTTGCGGTCGTTTTCATGCACCAATGCGTAATGCGCCCAGGTGACCGCCACGCCCGAAAGCAGCAGGATCAGCGTATTGATCAGCGGCAGATGCCAGGGATCGAAGGGGATGGTGCCGGCGGGCGGCCAGATGCCGTCGCGGATCGGGCTGTCGGGGCCCATCGGGTAAAGCGCGTTCTTGAAGAAGGCCCAGAACCATGCGGCGAAGAACATCACCTCGGAGATGATGAACAGGATCACGCCATATTGCAGCCCGATGCGCACGACCGGCGTGTGATCGCCGGTCTCGCCCTCGTGGACGACATCGGCCCACCAGCCGAACATGACGTAAAGCACGCCGACAAGGCCGATCAGGAACGCCCAAGGCCCCGCGTCATGCATCCATGCGACCGCGCCCGCCAGCATGACGAAAGCCGCCACCGCCCCCAGAAGCGGCCAGAGCGAGGGGTGAAGGATGTGGTAATCGTGGTTCTTCGCATGTGCCATTGGCTGTCCCCGCGCTTTATCGGTCTTAATTCGTTCTGGCATCGCCCGCCGGCACCGCCAACGCGGCCTGAGAGCCCGCTGCCGGTGCCGCTGCGGGCTTGCCGTATTGGTGGAACGTATAGCTCAGCGTGATGTCGCGCACCTTATAGGCGTCGCGGTCGCTGACGATTGCCGGATCGACTTCGAAATTCACCGGCATTGCGACCCGCTCGCCGGGCTGAAGCGTCTGTTCGGTGAAGCAGAAGCAGTCGATCTTGTAGAAGAAGGAACCGGCGATATCGGGCGCGACATTATAGCTGGCCCGCCCGGTGATCGGCTGGTCGGAATTGTTCACGGCCTCGTAGAAGGCCATGGCATTGGCACCGATGGGCACGACCATCTCGGTCTGGAGGGGCC
>JAUNTV010000048.1 GCA_030538515.1 Paracoccus sp. (in: a-proteobacteria) | reverse complement strand
CGGGCCGAACGGCGTGGCCGGGAAATGGACCGACGCGGCAACGGGCGAACATGGTGATCTTCTGGACATCATTCGCATCCGTATGGGCGATGTGCCGTTCCGCGAGGTATTGGCCGAGACGCGGCGGTTTTTGGCGCTGCCGCCGGTCGTGCCAATACCTGCGCCTCGTGTTGCAAAGCCCAAAGCACCATCGGGGTCGGTCGAGGCAGCGCAGCGGCTATTCGCGGTCGCGCTGCCCATCGTGGGCACATTGGCCGAGACCTATCTGCGCAGCCGCGTCATCACCCGGATCGCCGGGCTGGATGCGCTGCGTTTCCACCCGCGCTGCTATTATCGCACGGGCGGCGCGACCGAGACCCGCCCCGCGATGATCGCCGCTGTGACCGACAATGACGGTCAGATCACCGGCGTGCAGCGTACCTGGCTGGCCCGCGACAGCTCGGCCAAGGCACCGCTGGAAACTCCGCGTCGCGCCATGGGGCGGCTTTTGGGCGGCGGGGTGTGTTTTGGGGTCGCCGGTGAGGTTCTGGCTGTCGGTGAGGGGATCGAGACGGTGCTGTCCGTCCGCGAGGCCGTGCCCGACCTGCCCGTTGTCGCGGCGCTGTCGGCGAACCATCTGGCGGCGTTCGTCTGGCCGCAAGGGCTGCGCAGGCTGTACGTGCTTTGTGACAGGGATGAGGCCGGGGAGAGGGCAGGGGCGGTGCTGGCGCGGCGGGCGGAGGCGGCAGAGGTTGAGGTGGTCGCGCTGTCACCTCGGTTGAGGGATTTTAATGAGGACTTGCAAGCTGATGGAGGCAAAAGATTTGCTTCTGCTTTCCAGAGTATAATTGATGAACCAGTAAATGATGAGGTGGGGTAACGTGGCGAATTACGATTACGCGATGTTCGAGGCTTTCGGGCGGAAAAGCTGCTTAACCGTTCGCCAGTACACTAAGCTCCCGCTGCACGTGCTCGATGCACTGCCTACGGGCCTCAGTCACGATCTGCAACCGCTTTAACCGCTGGCACTATTGTGGTCTGTGGACCCGCATCTTTGCCACGCTCACCGTACAGGCAGAATTTCGCTGGCGCAAGTACTGATGGTGAACGTGGTAATTCCTGGTCTGCAACTGGTGGTGAGCAAGTTATGGCTTTCCCGGTTTTGCTGTGGACCGCTGCAATGGCTGCTCAGAATCATTACGCGGCTTTCTTTCCGGCCTAACGACCGTTTGCACTGACAAGCTGTGGGTCTCCCTCAGGTCGCCTATAATATTCTTGGGAGCACGAGTGATGCCGAGGACGCCGTGCAGGAGATGTATCTGCGCTGGTATCGGCTCAGCGCGGCGGAGCGCTCGGAAATCGCCGTAGGGATCGCCTGGAAACGGACTGTCCTGACAAGGCTCTGCTTCGACAAGCTGAAATCCGTCAGGAGGAAGCGTGAGGTCTACGTAGGGGAGTGGTTGCCGGAGCCTATCCCAGGCCACGGCGTCCTACACGATCCCAGCCGCAGCTGGCAGGCGACAGATCCAGCCGACCAATTGGAGCTGAGCCAAACAGTGTCGATGGCTCTTTTGGTGGTGCTGGAGAAAATGACGCCTGCCGAGCGGGTCAGCTTTGTGCTTCACGATGTATTCCAATACTCATTCAACGAGATCGCAGAGATCATCGAGAGGACGCCCCACGCTTGTCGCCAGCTGGCATTTTCGGCGCGAAAGCGCCTGAGCAGAGAAGATGCGCTGGAAACATAGGATGAAGAACACGCCCGGCTGCGGCCAGCAGGATCGCGGACCACCTAGCGGTCTTTCAGCGGACGCCGCAATATATCGTGACGTTCTGCTTCCGCGCCGTCATCTTGGGGTAAGCGGCATCTGCCGGGGCCAGGTTGGGTTCCAGTCGGATTATCGGAGACACTCCGCGGCGGGCGCCGGAAGCCACCCTCCCGACCCTCAACCCGTCACGGCAAACCCGCCCCAACTCTACCTTTCTTCGTGGGCTTTGCGGTCCCGCAAGATGATGGCGGCGCATTTCTCGATCATGCGATGGGACGGCACGCGCTCCGGGCTCATGCGATCACACGTCCCCGTTCGGGCGCCAGCGGGACGGGTAAGATCTCACCCGGCTCGATCCCGCCCGAGAGGAAGCTGATGATGTCGCGGCAGAGCGCTTCCTTGCGACCGAGATAGCCAAGGATGGTCTCGTCGGACGGAACGGAGAAGCTGTCCGCGAAGATCGAAATCCCTTCGAGCGAATTGGTGGAGACACCGATCTGGAGCAGTCGGTATTTCACGTCGTCGACCGATTGCGCGAAGTCGTAGATAGGGCTGTTGTAGGTGATCCCGTAGGGCCCGAGGCGCGACGACGAGAACGAGATGATCGCGAACCTGCCGGTGGGGCTGACGACTTCGCACAAGACTTGGGGTTTCGGACCGTGTTTTCTGTAGCTGTGCAACGTGAAAGGACATGTCGGGAACCACAAGCGCGTCAGTAGGATCTATTGCGAGTTGGAACTGAACCTGCGGGTCAGGCCGAGGCGACGGCTGAAGCGTGAGAAGTCCGGGTGGGGCCATGCCGGGCGTACTGAACATGACCTAGGCGATGGATTTCATGGCCGATCTCCTGGCGGATGGGCGGGAGTTCCTGCCGCTGAACGTGCTGGACGGCTTCAACTGCGAAGGCTTGGGCATCAAGGTTGACTTCTCGCTCCCTGCCAAGCGGGTCGTGCGATCCCTGAAGCAGATCATCGAATGGCGTGGCAAGCCCCTGGCAATCAGGGTCGGCAACGGCCCCGAATATGTTAGCTCCACGCTGATGACCTGGGCCGAAAAATAGGGCGTCGTCCTGAGCTACAGCCAGCCCGGAAGCCCCAGCAGAACGTATATGTTGATCGCTACAACCGGACGGTCCGGCATGAATGGCTGGACCTCTCCATCCTTGACACCATCGAGGAGGTGCGGAAGATCGCCACCGAATGGCTATAGGCCTACAACAGCGAATGCCTCGACATGGGCATCGGCGCCGTCACATCTGCCATGAAGCTGAAAATGGTCGCGTGAGTTCTACGGTCGAGGGCCGTTAACCAAGGGGAGCATTATCGACCGTTCTGCGCTACAAACGATCGTCGGATCGTTTGCTTGAGGCTTGAACTCCAGTGCCAGGCTCGGACGGAAGGTTGCGCCAAGGCGTGGCTCCCCGTGCAAGCCATAGACAGGCATCAATGAACAGTCGGTTTGTCGGCACCACTTCTGCCGCGGTCCCCCTTCTTGCCGGGGATCAGCGGTTCAATCCGCGCTCATTGCACATCTGTCAGGGTTTGTCTGCTCAAGATCGCCTCCGCTTTCTATCTTGAAACAGAACTCAGGCCAATAAGGAATCCCTCAAATGAAGACGCCAGCTAATCATTGAGCTACAAACACTCCGGTAAAATCCTGGCGGTTAATGGGGCACAGAAGACGCGCAGAAGGCTGAAAAGCGGTGCGGCGGGCACCAGCTACTCTGCTGCCTGGAAATGACTGCGATCAGCCTCCAGTATTGAGGGATGCCTGGATTGGCAGTCAACTTCGTGAAACTGCGGAAGATACCGCCCATGGAAGTTTTATCCCCGATCCCCGCGCATCCAATTTCTGACCCGGCCGGGCAGAGGTTGGATGTCGCGGAAAGGAAGGTCGAGATAGTCAAGAAGATGGGCATCGCTGGCCCATGAATTTCGCCGCCAGTCAACCGGAGTTGGAATATCTTTCGGATAAAGCGAACAGAGCTGTCCTTGCGAATGGGAGGAAGTGATATGCTTGTCAATCGCAAGGGCAATCCTTTCCCCGGCTCCCCATGCACCCTGTCCAAACTGCATACTGTCGACATACAGGGGGATATTGAAGCCCTGGTGCAGGATATCGACGATGATAGGGACGCTTAACGGACTGGTTTCTGCTGGTTCTGGGTTCCCTCCTCGATAAATAGCCCAGTAACCGGTCAGGCGTTGCCCGATCGCGTAAGAAAAAATGCTGTTATAGGTCGCACCCAGTTCCGGGCCGAGAGAATTGTCCCCAGAACTCGAAACGAAATCCATATAATCTATGTAATCCCCGCAAAAGAAAAAAGCGCCATCATAGTCCAGATGAACTGGATCTCCGTGGAGTTTCTCGGACAGATAATCGGCTGCAAGAGGGGTGTCGTAAGGATAATCAAGAGCAAAGATCGCCATTTCCCGCGCTTTGGCACGCTGGCGTTCAAGCATTCGCGCGTAAAGCCCTTCGCCGCTTTGTATCGCTTCGCGGAGAAAGGTCAGCATCTGCCATAGCCCGCCATTGGTCGATACCCCTGCTTCGGCGCGCCATTTGTCGAACTCAGCAATCAGCAGAAGGATATCCGCATCAAGGAATGTCTTTTCGTCTGTTTGCATTGTCATCGATCACCTGCTGCATCAGGCACTGCATCGCCCCTATAACATCACCTCTTGCCGAAACCAAAGCGCCGGTGCCACAGGCGACCTGATCGGGGTGCTTGTGGCCACGGCGACCGGCAGCACGCGCGACAGATCAGGCGACCGCGACATCCGCGTGCAGTTCTGATCCGCATATCCGTGAACCAGCCGCCCCTTCAGGCGGCTGGTTTCGCAAGCGCGCCCGCGCTGTCTGACGCACCTGTCGACTTTGCCGCCCGCGTCAAAGCACCGCCTTGCCAAGATCAGTTGCACGGGCCATCTCATGGTCATGAGCATCCCGCCCCGCATCGCGCTAAGCCCCGAACAGATCGACCGTGTTGTCGCGGTCTTCTATGCCGCCATCCGTCGGCATGAGGTGCTGGGCCCGGTCTTTGCCAATCACGTCACCGACTGGCCCGAGCATGAGGAAAAGATCGCGCGTTTCTGGCGCAATGCCATCCTGTACGAGCGCAGCTATGACGGCAATCCGATGCGCGCCCATATGAAGGCGGGTGATGTGCGCGCCGAACATTTCGCGCCCTGGCTGATGCTGTTTGACGAAACCCTGAAACGCACCCTGCCGTCCGATCTGGCGGCGGGCTGGTCGGCGCTGGCGCATCGGATCGGCGCGGGCCTGCGCATGGGGGTCGAGGATCTGCGAAGCCCACGCCCCGGCCCGCCAGTCTTGCGTTAGCCACGACCACCGTGCAGACTGCCCCCGTCGTCACGCTGGGGGATGCCATGAAGATCGACTATATCGAATTCACCTCGACCCGGATGGGGGCCAGCAAGGATTTCTTTGCGGATGCCTTTGGCTGGGGGTTCAATGATTACGGGCCGCAATATCAGGAACTGACCGGTGCGGGCCTGTCGGGCGGCATCGCCGCAGGCACGGCCGGCGTGCCCCCTTTGGTGATCCTGAAAACCGACGATCTGGAAGCCGCGCTGGCGCGCATTACCGCTGCGGGTGGCCAGATCACCAAGGATATCTACCCCTTCCCTGGCGGGCGGCGCTTCCAGTTCCGCGAACCGGGCGGCACCGAAATGGCTGTCTGGTCCGAGACCTGACCACCCGCGTGCCGCCGCGCACCGCCCGCGCGCCCCAGCATGACCCGCAAGGCATGCCGCGCATGATCGCCTGATCCCCGGCGAAAACACCGCAAGGCGCAGAGTGCCGCGATCCGGTCAGCCGACCGCCTGCCTGCCTTATCGCGGCCCGCGCTGGCGCTTCGCCTTCTTCGCCGCCGCCTTGACCGAGGCAGGGCGGCGGCGCGGGGAACGCCCGCGCTTGCCCTTTGGTCCTTGCGCGATGGCGGCCCCGTCGAGTTCCAGAAGCTCCAGCGTGATGCCGCCCGTCAGGGGGCTGGCTTCGGCCAGACGCACCAGCACCCGCTGGCCGATGCCGATCTCGACCCCGGTTTCCGCGCCGACCAGCATCTGCGCATCGCGGTCATAGTGGAAATATTCGCTTCCGATCTCGCGGATCGGGATCAGCCCGTCGGCACCGGTCCCGTCCAGCTTCACGAAGGCGCCGAATTTCTGCACCCCGTTGATGCGGCCGGTCATTTCGCTGCCCACGCGCTCGGCCAGATAGGCGGCAAGATAGCGGTCGGTCGTGTCGCGCTCGGCCTCCATGCTGCGCCGCTCGGTTCCCGAGATCTGGCTGGCGGTATCCGACAGGTTTTCGATATCCCATTCCGACAGCCCGTCCTTGCCCCAGCCATGCCCCGAGATCAGCGCGCGATGCACGATCAGGTCGGAATAGCGCCGGATGGGCGAGGTGAAATGCGCGTAATTCTTCAGCGCCAGCCCGAAATGACCGAAGTTTTCCGGGTTATAGTAAGCCTGCGTCATGGATCGCAATGTGCTGATATTGATGAGTTCATCGAAATCCGTGCCCTCGGCCTGCGCCAGAAGCCGGTTCAGATGGCTGGTATGAAGCACCTGCCCCTTGGCCAGCACGAAGCCCGAAGCCTGCGCCACCTCGCGCAGCGCATCCAGCTTCTCGGCGCTTGGTTCTTCATGCACGCGGAACAGAAGCGGCCGTTTCAGGCGGTTCAATTCCTCGGCCGCGGCGACATTGGCCAGCACCATGAATTCCTCGATCAGCTTATGCGCGTCGAAACGTTCCTTGAAATTGACCGAACGCACGCGCCCGTCATCGCCAAGCACGATCTGGCGTTCGGGCAGGTCCAGATCCAGCGGCTGACGCGCCGCGCGCGATTGCTTCAGCAGCGCATAGGCATCCCAGAGCGGGCGCAGCACCTCCAGAAGCGGCGCGGTCGTGTCATCCATGCGCCCGTCGATCGCGGCCTGCGCGGCCTCGTAGCTGAGGCTCGCACGAGAGCGCATGATCCCGCGATGGAAGTTCTGGCCGATCTTGACCCCCGCCGCATCGATGCGCATGCGCACGGCGATCACCGCGCGGTCGACGCCTTCATGCAGACTGCACAGATCGCCAGACAGGATATCGGGCAGCATCGGCACAACGCGGTCGGGGAAATAGGTGGAATTGCCGCGCTTGCGGGCCTCGCGGTCAAGCTGGCTGCCCGGCGTGACATAATGGGCGACATCGGCAATCGCCACCCAAAGCACCATGCCACCGGGGTTTTTCGGGTCGGTATCGGGCATGGCGGCCACCGCGTCGTCGCGGTCGCGGGCATCGGCGGGGTCGATGGTCAGCAGCGGGAGATCACGCAAATCGTCGCGCCCCTGCGCCCCGGCCGGGGTCTTGGCGTCAGCCTCGGCAATGACCTCATCGGGGAAATCATCGGGAATGCCGTGCTGGTGAATGGCGATCAGGCTGACCGCCTTCGGCGCGGAGGGGTCGCCAAGGCGGTCCGTCACGCGGGCCTGCGGCAAGCCAAGGCGGTTCTTCGGGCCGGCCTGCTCGGCCTCGACCAGTTCGCCATCCTGCGCGCCCTGGCTGTCGCCTTCACGCACGCGCCATTCGCGGTCCATGCCCTTGTCGATGGGCAGGATGCGCCCGCCCTCGGCGGATTTGCGGAAAATGCCGACGATCTTGTGCTTCGCCTCGCCGATGCGGCGGATGAGGCGCGCGATATAGTCGTGATTCTCGTCGCGTTCCTCGATCAGACGGGCCAGAAAGCGGTCGCCCGCGCCAAGGGCCGGATCGGTTTCGCGCGGGCGGTAAAGGATGCGCGGGACCGGGCCATCACCTTGATATTCCATCGGTTTCGCGAACAGATCACCGTTCCCGTCCGGCCCCAGAAGCTGCACGACCGTGACGGGGGGCAGATGTTCGGCATCGCGGTAGGATTTGCGCCGACGCTCAAGCCGGCCTTCCTCGGCCAGTTCCTTCAGCATCCGCTTGAGTTCGATCTTCTCCTGCCCCTTGACGGCGAAGGCCTTGGCGATATCGCGTTTCGATGCCGCGTCGGGATGTTCCCCCACCCAGTCAAGGATCTGCTGCTTGCTCGGCAATGTCATGAGAGCCCTTTCCCCGACCGCCGGCCGGCCATTACCCTGAAACAATACGCGCCTGTGCCGCAGGTTCCAGCCTAGAGTTCCAGCACCATATCCCGATGCGGTATGCCCGCGTCGGGATATTCGGGGCCATAAGCCACGAAACCAAGCTTTTCATAGAAAGGCAGCGCATGGGTCTGGGACGAAAGCTTCACTTGCGCCGCCCCTTCCTCGCGCAGAACCGCAATCGCGGCGCGCATGATGGCGGCACCCGCGCCGGTGCCGCGCGCTTCGGCCAGCACGCAGACGCGCCCGATCTTGCCGGTATCACCGTCGATAAGGACGCGCGCCGTGGCCACGGCCTGCCCATCATCCTGCCAGCCCAGAAGATGAATGGCGCGGTCGTCCAGATCGTCCATTTCCTCGGCCTCGGTGACGCCCTGTTCGTCGATGAAGACGCGGCGGCGCAGCGCGTGGCAGGTCGCCAGATCATCCGTGCGGCCCGCCCTCATGCGAAATATTCCTGCAAGATGCGCGCGTAGACGCGTTGCAGGGCGCGGACCTCATCGGCGGGGACGCGCTCGTCCACCTCATGCATGAAGCGCCCGACAAGGCCGAATTCGACGACCGGGCAGTGATCCTTGACGAAACGCGCATCCGATGTTCCGCCCGATGTCGACAGTTCCGGCAGAATGCCCGTTTCGGCCTGAACCACGCGGCGGACCAGATCGGTGAAAGGCCCCGGCGCGGTCAGGAAGCTTTCGGCACCGACCTCCGGCACCAGCCGGATCGCCACGCCGGTATCAGTGCTGATGGCCCTGGCGCGGGCCTGCATATCGGCATCGATGCTTTCGGGGCTGTGCAGATCGTTGAAGCGGATATTGAACACCGCCGTCACGGTTTCGGGCACGACATTGCTGGCCGGATTGCCGCAATCGATGGTCGTCACCTGAAGGCTGGAGGGGCCGAAATGCGCCGTCCCCTCATCCAGCGGGGCCGAGGCCAGCCCGTCCAGAAACCGGCACAGCGCGTGGATCGGGTTGCGCACCCGGTGCGGATAGGCGGCATGGCCCTGAACGCCCCGCGCGGTGACACGGTAAGTCACCGATCCGCGCCGCCCGATCTTCATCATCTCGCCGAAGGTCTCGGGGTTCGAGGGCTCGCCGACAAGGCAGACGGTCATGGCCTCGCCCTGCGCGGCCATCCAGTCCAGGATCGCCACCGTGCCGTCGCGCGCGGTGCCTTCCTCATCCCCGGTGACGGTCAGGATGATCGCGCCATCGGGCGGGGTGTGGGCCACGAAATCAATCGCCGCCGCCGCGAAAGCCGCCACGCCCGATTTCATGTCGGTCGCGCCGCGCCCCCAGATCATGCCATCCGCATCGACATGGCCGGAAAAGGGCGGATGCGTCCAGCTTGCCGGATCGCCGGGCGGGACGACATCGGTATGCCCGTTGAAGCCAAGGGTTTTCGCAGCCCCCTTCGCGCCCCATCGCGCGAACAGGTTGGGCGTGCCGTTCCGGTCCACGCGGTGGCATTCGAACCCCCCCGCCGTCAGCAGGCCGGCCAGAAGCGTCAGCGCCCCCCCTTCCTGCGGCGTGATCGAGGGGCAGCGGATCAGATCGGCGGTCAGCTTTGCGGCATCAGTCATGGCGGCATCCTTCTTTGCGGCCAGCCTAGCCACCGGCTGCGGCGATTTCCAGACCGCGCCGCACAAGGTTCAGCCCGCTCAGCACCAGCAGCACCAGCGTCCAGCGGCGAAACTGCGCCACATCCAGCCGGTCATGCACCCATCCCCCCGCCAGCATCCCGGCCACCGCTGGAAGGATCAGCAGCGCCGACAGCGGCAGCGTCGCGTCATTGAGCACCCCCGAGACCAGATGCGCCCCCGTCAGCGCCACCGCCCCCAGCAGAAAGACGACGCCCTGCACCCGCATCTGATCCTGTTTCGAGGCCCCGACGGACAGCAGATACACAATCAGCGGCGGGCCCCATATCCCCGCGATCCCGCCATAAAACCCGCCGATCATGCCGCTGACGATCTCGAACCGGCGTTCGTGACGCAGATCCAGCCGCAAGGGCCGCCCCGAAAGCTGCCACAGCGCATAAAGCGTGATCGGCAGGCCAAGCGTCAGGTAAAGCAGCCCCTGCGGCATGATCGTGACCAGAGGCGCCGACAGAATGATGAACAGCGCCACCATGCCGATATGCCAGCGATAGCGGCGCACCGCATCCCATGCAGGCCCCGGCCCGTCGCGCCCGGCCTGCATGATATTGGTCACAAGCACCGGCAGGATCAGCGCCGCAAGCGCCTGACGGGGCGGCATGACCGAGGCCAGGGCAGACATCATGATCATCGGCATGGCGAAACCGATGGCCCCTTTCACGAAGCCCGCGAAAAAAGTCACCGCAAGAACGAACCAGAAAACGGCAGGATCAAGCCCGAACATCACCGCCCCCGCCCTCCCCTGCCAGCGCCCCGGACAGGCTACCTTTGCGCTGCTTTCTTGTCTGAATACTTGTCTTTCAACCCGGCCGGTCCCCCGAAAACGTGGCGCGGGCGCAACAGCCCTGCCCAAATCTGCAACGCTTCCCCTCAGCCCGGCAGGCCCGCCCCGGCACCGGCGCCGCCCCGCCCATCCGCTTAGCCCCTTGATTCTTCTGTCAGCGCAGGGGCTTACCCGCGCGAAACGCATGGCGCGGGCTGCTCTTGTCTGACATATCAGTGAGTTGACCATTCCCGGCCCCGATGCGATCCGGGCAGAATGTTCCATGTCAAATCAAACCCGGAGACACTGCCATGTTTCGCCAAATGACCGCTGCCGCGCTGGCGATTCTCGCTCTTGCCGCCTGTGAGCCGAGGACGCCCGCCCCTGCTGAGCCATTCTCGACCGTGCCGATCGGCGATTACGTGCTGTTCAACATCGGCGGCGAAGTGCTGAGCGTGCGCCACACCACCATCCAGCTTTCCCCCACCCAGATCACCGGGCGCACCGGTTGCAACAGCTTCGTCGCGCCGATCTCGGGGACCCCGCCCGAGATCATCGTGGGCGAGATCCAGTCCGCGGGCCAGACCTGCCGCTGGAGCGATCAGGAAAACAGCTTCTTCAACGCGCTGCGCGCCGCCAACCGCGTCACCTATGAAGATGGCGTCCTGCGCATCGCCGGCGGGGCCCGCACGCTGACCTTCGAATATGGCCGCCTGGCCTCGGCGGACGGACCCATCGGCCGCAACCTGAACCCGAACCGCTAAGCGGCGGATCGAAGCGGCGGGGCCGTGGGTCTTCCGACCACGGCCCCAGGCCCGAAAACCGTATCGGCCACCACCGGCTTCAGCCCCGGGTCTGGCATTGCTGATTCGCCCTTCCCTGCTGACGATGCCCAGCAAATCCGCCGCCCTGCCGCGCGGGCAGCATCCGCCATGGGATATTTTCCAGCCGATTCCGGCTATGCACGGGTGAAACTTCGCTGCCGCCCGGCCATATCCGCGACAATCAGGCAGGACATTTGCAAGGCTTCATGGCAGCCTGATGACAAGGCCCCAGAATGGCCGGTCATAACCAGAGGTTCACATGCTGATTGGCTGCCCCACCGAAATCAAACCGCAGGAATATCGCGTGGGCCTTGGCCCCGACGCCGTGCGCGAGGCCCGCGCCCATGGCCATGAGGTGCTGATCCAGTCCGGTGCCGGGCTGGGATCGGGCTTCGCGGATGCCGATTACATCACCGCCGGGGCCGAGATCGTGCCCGATGCCGCGACCGTCTTTTCCCGCGCCGGGATGATCGTGAAGGTCAAGGAACCTCAGGCGGCTGAACGCGCCATGCTGCGCCGGGGACAGGTGCTTTTCACCTATCTCCACCTTGCGCCCGACCCCGACCAGACGCGCGAGCTGCTGGCCGCCGGCGTGACCGCCATCGCCTATGAAACCGTGACCGATGCGCGCGGCGGCCTGCCGCTTCTGGCGCCCATGTCCGAAGTGGCGGGCCGGCTGGCCCCGCAGGCAGGCGCATGGGCGCTGCAAAAGGCCAATGGCGGCGAAGGCGTGCTTCTGGGCGGGGTGCCCGGCGTCAGACCGGCGCGCGTGGTGATCATCGGGGGCGGCGTGGTCGGCACGGCGGCGGCGCGGGTGGCGGTCGGGATGGGCGCGAATGTCACCGTGCTGGATCGTTCGGTGCCGCGCCTGTCCTATCTCGATGATGTTTTCATGGGCAAGCTGACCACGCAATATTCCAGCAATGCCGCCATAGCCGAGCTTCTGACAACCGCAGATATGGTCATCGGCGCGGTCCTGATCCCCGGTGCCGCAGCACCCCGGCTGGTGACGCGCGCGCAGCTTCGGACGATGAAGCCCGGCGCGGTTCTGGTCGATGTCGCCATCGATCAGGGCGGGTGCTTCGAAACCTCGCGCCCGACCACCCATCAGGACCCCATCTATGATGTCGACGGCATCGTCCATTACTGCGTGGCCAATATGCCGGGGGCTGTGCCGCGCACCTCGACCCAGGCCCTTGGCAATGCCACGCTGCCCTTCGTGCTGGAGCTTGCCGACAAGGGCTGGCACCGCGCACTTGCCGAAAATGCCCATCTGCGCGCGGGCCTGTCCACGCATGACGGGCGGCTGACCTCAATACCGGTGGGAGCGGCACTGGGCATGTCCGCCATCACCCCGGATGAGGCACTGGCAGGCTAGCCGCCAAAGCAAAAGGCGCGCCACCGGGGCGCGCCTTTCGAAGCCTTGCGAAAGCCGGGCTCAGACGTTGGGACGGGCGCGAAGCTCGTCGCGGATCTGGGTCAGCAGTTCTTCCGGCGTGGGGCCAGCGGGCGCGGCTTCCGGCTCGGCTTCCTTGCCGACGGCGGCTTCCTTGACGCGGTTGACGCCCTTGACCAGCAGGAAGACCACGAAAGCGATGATCAGGAAGTTGATCACGGCCGAGATGAACGAGCCATAGGCAAAGGCATTCGCGCCGGCATCACGCGCGGCTTGCAGCGAGACACCTTCCGGTGCCGTGCCCGACAGGACGATATATTTATCCGAGAAGTCGG
>JAUNTV010000047.1 GCA_030538515.1 Paracoccus sp. (in: a-proteobacteria) | reverse complement strand
GGGGGGGGGGGGGGGCGGCGCGGGCGTGGCCAGCCCGGCCGGGCGCGCCACGGGGCGGGAGATTTCAGCGCTGGCGGGGATCGGCGCGGGCGGCGCTGTCTCGATGATTTCGGCCTCGGTGAAGGCTGCGGGCTGCGGGGCCGGCGCGCTGCTGTCCTGGCTGTTGCTGGCGGCCTCGGCCGGGGCCAGAACGAAAACCAGAAGTGCCGCGCCCGCCACGCCAAGAAGCGCCTTTGCCTGCCAGCCAAGCGCGCGCCAGGCCGAGACCGCACCGGTCCCCTGCCCCGCGCGCAATGATTCGCGGCCGAATCGCTGCCGCTTCGCCGCGCAATACGCCCGACGGAATGACGGAGAAATATGTCCCATCTTTCCTGTCCTGCCCCAATCCTGCGGCCCTTGCCGCGAACCCGTTCCGCGACCTGCGCCGCGCTGCCTCAACATCCGCGTCATTTTTCGCGCGGTTTTTGCGGGACTTGTGCCTGTGTCCCGATCAGGTCAGCATGCCCCAAGCAAGGACCGCTTGGAAGGGCGTATCGGATGAACAGCACCAATTCCCGGCTTTGTGTGACCGTTACGCGACGCCTGCCCGAGCCGGTCGAGGCGCGCATGCGCGCGCTGTTCGATGTCCGGCTGAGCGCGGATGATCACCGCCCCTCGCGCGAGGAACTGGCGGTGATGCTGCGCGAAAGCGACGTGCTGGTGCCATCGCTTTCGGACCGGATCGATGCCGCCTTGCTGGCTGGCGCGGGGCCGCGCCTGAAGCTGATCGCCAATTACGGCGCGGGCGTCGATCATATCGACCTGACCGCGGCGCGCGAGCGGGGGATCATGGTCAGCAATACGCCCGGCGTGCTGACCGAGGATACGGCCGACATGACGCTGGCGCTGATCATTGCCGTAACCCGGCGCCTGACCGAGGGGCTGGCCGTCATGCAGGACGCCACATGGGAGGGGTGGTCGCCCACCGCCTTTCTGGGCGGGCGGATCGGCGGGCGGGGGCTGGGCATTCTGGGCATGGGCCGGATCGGGCAGGCGGTGGCGCGGCGCGCATCCGCTTTCGGGATGGAGATCCATTACCACAACCGCAGCCGGCTGCGCCCCGAAACCGAGGCCGCGCTGAAAGCGACATGGTGGGAGAGCCTTGACCAGATGCTGGCGCGTGTCGATATCGTCAGCGTGCATGTGGCCCATTCCCCGGCCACCTTCCACCTGCTTTCGGCGCGCCGCCTGAAGCTGATGAAACCCTCGGCGGTGCTGATCAACACCTCACGCGGCGAGGTGATCGATGAAAACGCCCTGACCCGGATGCTGCGCGCGGGCGAAATCGCGGGCGCCGGTCTGGATGTCTATGAACACGGCCATGAGGCCAATCCGCGCCTGCGCGATCTGCCCAATGTCGTGCTTCTGCCGCATATGGGCAGTGCCACGATCGAAGGGCGCATCGAGATGGGCGAGAAGGTCATCGTGAATATCCGCGCCTTCGCCGATGGCCACCGACCGCCCGATCTGGTCGTGCCGGACCGGATCTGAGGGGGCGCGACAGGGGCATCCGCGCATGAGCAAAGCCGGGACCATTGCCCGGCTTTCCTGATCGGCCCATGCCGCGCCCTTAAGGCGCGGTCACGTCGCAGCGCATGCCCTGATTGGTGATGCGCGCGCAGGTCTGCGAGGCCGAGGCGCGGGTCAGCCCGACCAGAGTGGCCTCATACCCTTTGGAGGATTCGCGCACATGGCGCAGCGCCCCGTCAAGCAGCGCGCTTTCCTGCATGGCGACCTGCACCAGACGTTCATCAGCCTGATCGCGCGTCTTGAAACGGCCAAGCGAGACCCCCCAGCTTTGCCCGCCCGAGGACGAGGCGCGCGCCACACGCTCGGTCGGTTTGCGCTCGGGCCCGTCAGCGGTGCCGCTGCCCATGACCAGGGTATCGGCGCGCGGCTGCGGCTTGGGCGAGGATGCCAGCAACATATTGGCCGATGCCAGATCAACCGTGCTGGCCGCGGCGACCGGCGATGGGGCCGCAGGTGCCGATGCCTGACGACGCGGGGCCGGCAGGGGCCGGGACGAACTGCTGAGCCTGAGACTGCCTGCGGCTTCGGCCACGACCCGAGGCGCGGCCTCATCGGTGGTGGCGGGCGTGGCGGCGGGGGCCGCAACCGTGCCGGGGCGCGCCATGGGCCGGGCGCTGCTGGCCAGCCGCATCGCGCCCGAGCTTTGCCGCGCCGGTTGCGGCGGGGCCGCCGCTGCCTCGTTCATGGCCTGGTTCATCGCCGAATTCAGGCTGGATGCCGCGACCGAAGCCGCCGCCGCCCCGCCTGCCGGGCGGGCCACGGGCGCGCTGGCGCTGACCTCGGCCACCTTGCGGCTGGTTTTATGGGCGACGATATACTGCGGCGGCTCGGGCTTGATTTCACGCACCCGCGTCGGCGCGCGCCCGAAGCCCATATCAAGCAGTTGCGCCATGGTCGCATTGCGCTGCGCGGTCGAGGTCCCGCCGAACACGGTCGCGATGATCCGCTTGGAGCCGCGCTGCGCCGAAGCCGTCAGATTGAAGCCAGCCGCGCGCGTATAGCCGGTCTTGATCCCGTCCGCGCCCGCGTAATTGTCCAGGAAGGTGCGATTGGTCGAGCGCACCGTTGCGATCCCCGCATCCGCCGAGCGGCGCGAGAAGATCGAATAATACTGCGGAAAATCATAGAACAGCCGCCGCCCGAGTGTGCTCATGTCCCGCGCGGTCGAATAATGCCCGTTCTGGGTCAGCCCATGGGCATTGCGAAACTGCGTGTTCGACATGCCAAGCGCGCGCGCCATGGCGGTCATCTGCGCGGCGAAGGCTTCTTCCGAACCGGCAAGGTTTTCACCAATCGCGGTGGCCGCATCATTGGCCGATTTCACCGCCGCCGCGCGAATCAGGTAGCGCAGCTCGATCTGCTGGCCCGCGCGCAACCCCAGCCGCGAGGGCGGTTCCGCCGCAGCCTTGGCCGAAACGGTGAATTTCGTATCCAGCCGGACCTGTCCGCGTTCAATCGCCGTGAAGGCCATGTAAAGCGTCATCATCTTGGTCAACGAGGCCGGATGCAGCCGCGTATCGGCGTTCTGGGCATGAATTTCCTTGCCCGTCCGGCCATCCATCACGAAGGACGCGAAGGGGGCGGCCTGCGCGGCAAGGGGAATCAGGAATGCCAAAAGCGTCAGCAATCCTGCGCGGGTCATCGTGCGGAATCTGGTCACTGTCTCGGTCTCTTTGCCTGTTGCGGCCGTGGTTTTATAATCGGCCGTCGTTAATATTTTAAGAATAGCACAGTGATTCTTACGCGAAAACCTTCCATTTGGCACAGGCTCATGTTTTCCAAAGCCCCCTCGGCGGGAAATCGCTGGCAGCCTTGCACCCGGCGGGGGTTTCATTGCGCCCAAAAGGGCCTATATTCGGCGGAACAGTGAAATCATCCCGATCATCGAACATGCCACAGGAACCCGGCCACCGCGAGGAGACCGACCTCAACGTCAAGACGCTGCCCAGAACGCAGCGCCCGCCCATGTATAAGGTGCTGCTGCTGAACGACGACTTCACCCCGATGGAGTTCGTCGTGCATATCCTGCAACGCCTGTTTGCCATGTCTCACGCGCAAGCCGTTGAAATCATGTTGACCGTGCACCGCAGGGGGCTGGCCGTGGTCGGCGTCTTCTCGCATGAGGTGGCCGAAACCAAGGTCGCGCAGGTGATGGAGCTTGCGCGCCGCCAGCAGCACCCGCTGCAATGCACGATGGAAAAAGAATAAAAGATGCGTAACGCTCGTCTGGCGCTGGCCTTCCCGGAGACACCGGCCGGGACAACGCTGGTTCTGGGGGCTGACGGGGCCGATGATCTGTCGGCATTCGACCCCGAAACGACCCTGATCATCGAAGGCATGGCCCATCACCACGCATCCCTGTCAGCACAGGGCTGGCGCGTCATCCCCGCGCCGGGGACCGAGACCGGCTTCGACACCGTGCTGGTCACGCTGCCGCGCGCGCGTGATGCGGCGCGCGCGCGCATCGCCGAAGGGGTCGCGCGGCTGAACCCCGGTGGGCGGCTTTGGCTGGACGGGCAAAAGACCGACGGGATCGAGACTGTCATTAAGGAAATCAAGGCCTTTTCTGGCATATCTGAACTACATTCGAAGGCCCATGGCAAGATCGCGCTGCTCACCGATCCGGGCGCGGTCCCGCCGGATTGGACTGGCCGGCCGCTTAGCCCGGTGCCGGGTTTCACGACCCGGCCCGGCATGTTCTCGGCCACGGGGATCGATGCCGGATCGGCGGCTCTGGCCGCATCGCTGCCCGAAAAACTGCCGAGCCGCATCGTCGATCTGGGCGCGGGCTGGGGCTGGCTGTCAGCCCGCATCCTTGCCCATCCCGGTGTCAGCATCCTGCATCTGGTCGAGGCCGATCACGCCGCACTGGAATGCGCCCGCGCCAATGTCACCGACCCGCGCGCGCGTTTTCACTGGGCCGATGCCCGCCAGTTCACCCTGCCCGAGCCGGTGAATGGCGTCATCATGAACCCCCCTTTCCACGAAGGCCGCGCCGCCGATCCCGGCCTTGGTCTGTCCTTCATCCGCACGGCGGCCTCGCTTCTGACGGGGGCCGGGCGGCTGTGGATGGTGGCCAATCGCCACCTGCCCTATGAGGCCGAACTGGCGCGCCATTTCAGCGATGTCCTGGAAATCGGCGGCGACAACCGCTTCAAGATCCTGACCGCCACCGGCGCAGGCACCAGACCGAGGAGAGGCAGATGAGCAATTCCGTCGCCGGCAGAACCGCCATCGTCACCGGTGCCGGGCGCGGCATCGGGCTGGCCATTGCGCGCCAGCTTCATGAAAACGGTGCCAATGTCATGCTGGCCGACAGCGACGAGGCGCTTCTGAGCCATGAGATTTCCTGTCTGGGCGAGCCTGCGCGGGCGAAGCGCTTTGCGGCGGACATGACGCAGCGCCTGTCGATGGCCAACCTGCTGTCAGCCACCATCGACGCTTTCGACCGCGTTGATATTCTGGTCAATGCCCATCGGCTGGTGAAGCGCGGCGATCCGCTGGAAGGCATCGATGACGGGTTGGAAGAAATGCTGCGCCAGAACCTTCTGGCCGGGCTGATGATGTCAAAAATGGTCGCCAAGCGCATGATATTGCAGGCGAAAGACAGCGATGACACGCGGATGAGCGGGGCGATCGTCAATCTGACCACGCTGGCCGCGCAGCGCCCGCATCCCGAATTGATGGCCTATTCCATCGCCTCGGCGGCGCAGGATCAGGCGACGCGGGCGCTGGCGCTGGCGCTGGCGCCGCATCGCATCCGGGTGAATTCCGTGGCCTTCGGCTCGGTCATGACAGCCGAATTGAAGGGGATGCTGAAGGAAAATCCGCAGCTGCGCGAAGGGATCATCAAGGGCACCCCCATGGGGCGGATCGCAGAATCCGAGGAACTGGCCGATGCCGTGCTTTACCTTGCCGGCGACGGGGCCGGTTTCGTGACCGGGCAGATCATCAATGTCGATGGCGGGCGCAGCCTGCTGGACCCGGTGCGGGCAGCGATGTTCTAGGCCCGGCGCGGCCACGGGCGGGACGCGCCAGAAAGAAGCCGCCCGGTTTGCCAAACGACGCATGACCAGAATAAGGCCGCGGCTTCAGGGGCGTGCTATTTTTCTTCGGGATAGGCGGCCTTGCACTGGCCTATGGCGGATTGCGCGCGCGGGGCTTCGATGCGCAGTTTTTCGGCAAGGTAGTCACGGGCACGCATTTCGGCGGCGGGGTCGATGGGGACGCGGTAGCGTTCGGTATCGGCGACGCGCCGCCAGCAACTGGTATCGATCACCCGAGCCTCACCGTCGCGGCCGCGCACGATCCTTGGACAGCTTTCCAGCTCCATCCGCGACACCGTGCGTTCTTCCCATGCGTAGCCGCGCGCGAGGTTGCCCTCGGTCTCGGACAAAAGCGCGCTGAGCGCGCGATATTCGCTGGTGTGGCGCGCGATGCAACGCTCCTGCGGGGTTCCGCAGGCGGCCAGCAGCAACAGGGGCAGAAGAAGAATGAGATGGCGCATCACGTTCCCTCGGGGTCTTTCTAGGCTAGCGTCGGCGGGCCGGTCAGGCAAATCAACTTTCAACAATGGCTTAATCCGGCGTTAACCCCCCGCATTCCGCCTGCAAACCGGCCAGATCACGGATCATGGCATCGCGGCGGGCGGTCTCGGTCGCTGAATCAATTTCCGCGTGTAAACGTCTAAGATCAAGGGGCTTTGCCGGATCGTCCGGGTCTAGATAGACATAGCGAACCATCCAGTCGCTGACCGGCTGACCCGCACCATCCCCGACCGGCACGCGCTGCGGGCTCGGGTGGAAACCGGCCTCGGCATAGGACATGATCCGATAGCCGCGCGTCAGGTTCTCGCCAGCCTCGGCAATGCGCGCGCGCAGCGAAGCCAGCGCCTCGGCGCAGGCGGCGACACCCGGAGTCGGCGACAGAAACAGGCAGGTCAGCAGGGCTCTCATCATCATCTGCGGCGATTTGGCGGTTGCAAAATGAGCCTAGGCGGGCCACCCCCGTCACGCAATGGATTTGCCCGGAGACCGCCATGGATGAGATGCTGACCCAACGCCGCGAGGCCGCAGACTGGTTTCGCACGCTACGCGACCGCATCACCCTTGCCTTCGAGGGGCTGGAGGAGCGCGCGCCGGACACCGGGCCGGCAGGCCGCTTCGAAGTCACGCCCACGGAACGCGCCGGAAACGGCGGCGGCGGGATCATGTCGGTGATGCGCGGGGGCCGCGTGTTCGAGAAGGTCGGCGTGAACTGGTCCGAGGTTCACGGCACGCTGTCGCCCAAGGCACAGGCCGCAATGGCGGCGCGCGGTGTGCCGGGCATGGCGGATGATGCGCAGTTCTGGGCATCCGGGATCAGCCTTGTCGCGCATATGCAAAACCCCCATGCGCCCGCCGTTCACATGAATACGCGCATGTTCTGGACGCCCGGCGCCTGGTGGTTCGGGGGTGGTGCCGACCTGAACCCCTGCATCGAATATGAAAGTGATACCAGCCACTTCCACGCAACATTGAAACTGGCCTGCGAAGCCCATGGGGCGGATTACTACCCCCGTTTCAAGGCATGGGCGGATGAGTATTTCTTTATCCCGCATCGCGGGCGGGCGCGGGGCGT
The DNA here is from genome assembly GCA_030538515.1 of Paracoccus sp. (in: a-proteobacteria). Classification (GTDB taxonomy): domain Bacteria; phylum Pseudomonadota; class Alphaproteobacteria; order Rhodobacterales; family Rhodobacteraceae; genus Paracoccus. The sequence continues at coordinate 5,754 of JAUNTV010000047.1, read as the reverse complement.
GGGGGGCATCTTCTATGACGATCTCAATACCGGCGACTGGCAGGCCGATTTCGCTTTCACCCGCGCCGTGGGCGAGGCTTTCCTGCCCGCCTTCCTGCCCTTGGCCGAGGCCCGTTCGCAAAGCGCGTGGGATGACGCAGACAAGGACAGGCAGTTGATTCATCGCGGGCTTTATGCGGAATATAACCTTGTCTATGACCGGGGCACGAAATTCGGGCTTGAGACCGGGCATAATGCCGATGCCGTGCTGATGAGCCTGCCTCCGCTGGCGAAATGGATCTAGGCGGCCTGTTTCTCGGCCTCGGGGTAGAAACGTGCCATGGTCAGCGCGCGGGTGATGTTCAGCACCATCAGCGCAGCCCAAAGCCCGTGATTGCCCATCAGACCGGGCAGCAGGGCCAGTGCCAGCGCATAGACCGCGACCGATTCGATCATCGCCTGACGCATCCGCGCCGTCCGCATGGCCCCGATGAAAATGCCGTCGAACATCCAGCTTGCAATGCCGATCAAGGGTGCCACGGCCAGCCATGGCAGATAGGCGCGTGCCTGCGCGCGCACCTCGGCCGAGGTGGTCAGCAGGTCGATCAGCGCCGGGCCGGATGCCCAGAACACCAGGCCAAGCACAGCGGCCCCCGCCACGCCCCATTGCGCGCTCAGCAGGGATGCGCGCCGCATCAGGTCGCGCCTGCGCGCGCCGACCGCCTGCCCGACCAGAGTTTCCGCCGAAAAGGCGAAGCCATCCAGCGCATAGGCGGTGATTTCCAGAAATTGCAGCAGCACCTGATTGGCCGCCAGCGTCACATCGCCCTGCCCCGCCGCCATGAAGATGAATGTGGTGAACGCGCCCTGAAGCAGAACCGAGCGGATCATGATATCCGCATTCACCCGCCAGAGCCGCGCCAGCCGATGCCGTGCGAAAAGCCCGCTCTGGCGCAGCGCCAGCCGGATCGCGGCGCGGCAGAACCACAGGCCAAGCGCCAGACCCGCGCATTCCGCGATCAGCGTCGCGGCGGCCACGCCCGCAACGCCCCAGCCGAACCCCAGCACGAACAGGATATCCAGCCCGATATTCAGCCCGTTCTGCACCAGTTGCAGCACCAGAACGCCGCGCGTGCGCTCCATCGCGATCAGCCAGCCGGTGATGGCGTAAAGCGCAATCGTCGCGGGCGCACCCCAGATGCGGATCGACAGATAGCGCATGGCCAGGGTCTCGACCTCGGCGCTGGCGGGGGCCAGCCAGAAGGCACCGGCGAAAAGCAGGGGATGCAGCACGATCATCGCCAGCCCGGCGGTGCCCGCGATGACAAGCGCGCGCGCCAGGTGCGCGCCGCCTTCGGCCGCGTCGCCCGCCCCATGCGCCTGCGCCACCAGCCCCGATGTCCCCATGCGCAGAAAGCCGAAAACCCAGTAGATCGAGGCCAGAATCACCGCCCCCATGCCGACCGCGCCGATCGGGGCCGCCTCGCCCAGCTGGCCGATCACGCCGGTATCGACCGCGCCCAGAATCGGGATGGTCGCATTGGACAGCATGATGGGCAGCGCAATGGCCAGCACGCGCCGGTTCGTCACCGCCCTGAGGGTCATGGCTCAGCCCTGCGGCATCATGAAATGTGCCGTCGCCTGTGCGAAAAGCTTCGCGCGGTTATCCTGCCACGCCTCGACCTGCACGCTGGCATAGCGCCGCCCCGAACGCACCACCCGCGCCCGCGCATAGGCATCGCGCGGCAGGCCCGATCGCAGATAATCCACCGTGAAATCAATGGTCTTCGGCAGGCGTGGCACGGTGCCGGGAATGCTGGCATCGGGGGCAACGCGGCCTGCCTCCAGATCCTCCCACATGGCGGACCATGCCAGTTCCATGATGCCGGTGATTTCCAGAAAGGCCGCCGTGGCGCCGCCATGGATCGCGGGCAGAAGCGGATTGCCGATCAGCTTTTCATCGTAAGGCATGATCGCCGTCAGCTCATCCCCGCGCCGCTCGAAGCGGATGCCCATCCAGCGGATATAGGGCACGCCGCCCACAAGCGCCGCCAATGCACTGTCACGGCGCAGCTTGATCTGCTGAAGGGGCTCGTTACGGTCAGCCATGTCAGCGCTCCACAGTGAATGCGCCGGTGGCGGTGGCGACGGGGTTGGTTCTGTCCTCATCCATGGCCTGTGCGCGCACGAAGGCGACCGAGCGGGTGACGTGATAGCATGTCGCGGTCGCGGTGATCTTCTGGCCCGGCGTCGCCCCGCGCATATAGTCGATGCGCAGGTCGATCGTGGCGGTCGAACGCGGTGCCACCGGATGCGCCATGACCGCCGCCCCGCTGCACGTATCCATCAGCGCGGAAATCACGCCGCCATGGATCACCCCGCTATGGGGATCACCCACGAAATCGGCGTTCCAGTCCATGGTGATCTCGGCCTCTCCATCGCCAAGCCGGACCATCTTCATGCCAAGCGCGCGGGCATGCGGCAGCGCCTCGATGAAGATCTGCGCGATCTCCTCGCGGCTCGGCTTTGGCGCGGGGCCGGTTTCAGCATCATCGCCGGCTGTCATCTGCGTGCTCCCTTTGGGTTCCGGGCCAGATAGCCCCAGCACGCGCCCCGCCGCAATAGCGACCGGCCACCGCTTGAACTTGCGACCCGGCGCGCAAGCGTCTAGCCTGAGGGCCAGTCAGATCAAGTCAGGTTCGGATATGCCCGGCTCGGGAGAATTGAATTTCAAGGAAATGTGCGCCCGTTTCGACGTGACGCCCCGGACGCTGCGTTATTACGAATATATCGAGCTGCTCCAGCCCCGCAAGGAAGGCCGCGCCCGCTTCTATTCGGCGCGGGAAGTGGCGCGCATGACGCTGATCCTGCGCGGGCGGCGCTTCGGCTTCAGTCTGGAAGAGATCCGCCAATGGCTGGATATCTACGACAAGAAGGGCGACCGCGAGCAATATGAGGTCTGGATCGACAAGGCCAACCGCCAGCTTGCCGTGCTGGAGGATCAGCAGGCCGAGACCGAGGCCGCGATCAAGGACCTGCGTGCGCTGCGCGACGAAACCGCTGAAATCCTGCGCAAAATGGGCTGAGGCCGCGCCCGGCCCACGCGTGACGCTGCGTTTTGGTTTACGCGAACGTCAACATGCGGCATCCTGCCTCATGTGACCTGGCAGCGGAAACCGAGGAGCCGCAGGGATGAGTGACGGTCTCATGACCATCCGGCAGATGTGCGACGCCTTCGAGGTGACGCCGCGCACGCTGCGCTTCTACGAGGCGCGCGAGCTGATCGCGCCCGAGCGTCGCGGCCAGCATCGCCTTTACGACCGCCGCGACCGGGCAAGGCTGAAGCTGATCCTGCAAGGCAAGCGCTTCGGCTTCAGCCTTGAGGAAATCCGCCAGTTGCTCGAACTTTACGACCCGCGCGGCGACAATGCCGCCCAGCTTGCCGCAACCGTCGAGGTCGCGCGCGTGCGCCTTGAGCAGATGATCCGCCAGCAGCACGAGCTTGCACTGGCGATCACCGATCTCGGCCAGCAGATTGCCGAAGCCGAACGCCTGCTGCTGGCCGCCCGCCGCGCCGGCTGACCCGCACCCCATCCTTTCAGAACAGGACCGACCATGCCGATCTATAACGCCCCCGTCCGCGACATGCAGTTCATCCTTCATGATGTGCTGAACCTTTCCGCCACGGGCCTGCCCGGCCATGACGAGCTTGACCGTGACTTCACCGAAGCCGTGCTCGAAGCTGCGGGCAAGCTGGCCTCCGAGGTTCTGGCACCGCTCAACCGGGTGGGCGACGAACAGGGCTGTGTGCTGGAAAACGGCGTGGTGCGCACGCCCGAGGGCTTCGGCGCGGCCTTCGACCAGATCCGCGACGGCGGCTGGACGGCGCTTGACTGTGACCCCGACTATGGCGGTCAGGGCATGCCCTATATTCTGGGGCTGGCGACGGGTGAGTTGTTCGTTTCCGCCAATATGTCCCTGAACATGTATCAGGGCCTGACCCATGGCGCCTATTCGGCCATCCATACCCATGGCACGGATGCGCAAAAGGCGATGTATCTGCCCAAAATGGTCAGCTGCGAATGGACCGGCACCATGAACCTGACCGAACCCCATGCCGGCACCGATCTGGGCATGCTGCGCACCCGCGCCGAGCCGCAGGATGACGGCAGCTATCTGATCACGGGGCAGAAGATCTTCATCTCGGCCGGTGATCACGACATGTCGGAAAACGTCATCCATCTGGTGCTGGCCAAAGCGCCGGGCGGCGGCGAAAGCACCAAGGGCATCAGCCTGTTCATCGTGCCGAAATTTCTGGTGAACGAGGATGGCAGCCTTGGCGAACGCAATGGCGTCTCGGTCGGCAATATCGAAGAAAAGATGGGCATCCACGGCAATTCCACCTGCGTCATGAATTATGACGGGGCAAAGGGCTGGCTGCTTGGCGATCTTCACAAGGGCATGCGCGCCATGTTCACCATGATGAACGAGGCCCGCATCGGCGTGGGCCTGCAAGGCTATGCCGTGGCCGAAGCCGCCTATCAGAATGCCGTGGCCTACGCCCGCGACCGCCTTCAGGGGCGCGCCGTGACGGGGGCCGAAAACCCCGCAGGCCCCGCCGATCCCCTGATCGTTCATCCCGATATCCGCCGCTCGCTGATGGATCAGAAAAGCTTCCTCGAAGGGGCGCGGATGCTGTCCTTCTGGGGCGCGCATCAGATCGACCGCGCCCATCACGGCGAGGCGGGCGCCGAGGCGCTGATCTCGCTGCTCACCCCGGTCATCAAGGGCTTCCTGACCGACAAGGGGTTCGAGACCACGGTGCTCGCGCAGCAGGTCTATGGCGGCCACGGCTATATCGAGGAACATGGCATGAGCCAGTTCGTCCGTGATGCCCGCATCACCATGATCTATGAAGGCGCCAATGGCGTGCAGGCGCTCGATCTCGTGGGGCGCAAGCTGGCGGCGGATGGCGGCAAGCCGATCATGGCCCTGTTCGAGACCCTCAAGGGCTTCATCAAGGAACACGACGGCAATGAGGCCCTGAAGGCCGATTTCCTCGATCCGCTGAAGGCCGCGTCGAAAGACCTTCAGGCGGCGGGCATGTTCTTCATGCAGGCCGGAATGCAAAACCCCAATGCCGCATTGGCCGGATCATATGATTTCATGCATCTCTTCGGTCATGTCGCGCTTGGCTATATGTGGGCGCAAATGGCCGTCGCCGCACAGCAGGCCCTTGATGAAGGGACGGGGGATGCCGATTTCTACAAGACCAAGCTGGCGACGGGGCGCTATTACATGGCGCGCCAATTGCCCGCGACCGCAACCCATCTGGCGCGCATTCAGTCGGGCGCGGATACCGTCATGGCGCTGGCCGAGGACCAGTTCTGAGGCAGCGTGGCGCGCCCGGTCATCACCGCCGGGCACGCTGCAATCACAGGAGCCTCCGGCGGGGATATTTGGATGAAGAAGAATGCAATCGGCCCCGCCCCCTGCGCGGCCATCAGCATCAAGGCAGGGGCCGGGGCTTTCTCCTTCAGCGGCCATCGGCTTCCCAGCCTGTCCCGCCCGGTCTTTTTAGGCCGAAACAATTGAAGAAAGGTTAACCGCCCCCGATCCCTTTCTTCTTCATGGAAATATCCCGCGGGGGTCCGGGGGCGCGAAGCCCCCGGCGCAGCATTCAGACAGGACGGCCCGATAATTCACATATCAGGCACGCAAGGAGGAACTATGACCGAAGCCTATATCTATGACGCCGCCCGGACCCCGCGCGGC
>JAUNTV010000448.1 GCA_030538515.1 Paracoccus sp. (in: a-proteobacteria) | reverse complement strand
GCGCCCGGCGCAGGATCTCGCGCGGATAGACGGGGACGTGATCGACCGTGCCGCGCCCCTGTGCTTCATCGGCGATCAACACGTTCTTGCGGTCCAGAAACAGCACGCGGAATTCCTCGCGCCGTTCATGACCAAGCGCGGTGTGGCAATAGTCCAGAAGCGCATCCCAGCCCGACAGAACCGGGCGATGCAGCACCCTGGCGCGCGCCATGCGCTGCGCCGCCGCCGCGACCAGCTTCAATTCGATGATCACGGCGGGGCCTGCCCCGTCGATGGTGCCAAGCTGTTCGGCGGGCGCGCTGATCACGCGCGCCAGATCCCCGAAAGTGGCGATCAGCCGCCGCGCCAGCGGTTTGACATCCTGCCGGGGAATGGCGCGAAACAGGATCAGTTCCAGCAATTCATAATCAGGCATGGCCGCAGCCCCGCCCGCCATGAAGCGTTCGCGCAGCCGCGCGCGGTGATCGGCCAGATAAGAAGGCACCACGCCCGCCTTCCCGCGCCTGGCGGGCAGGACCACGGCCACTGCCTCATCCGCCGCGGGGGAAAACAGCGGAAGCGGGGGTTCGGTGAAGGCGCGGTGATTCCTGTCCATGCCGCCAGCTTGCACAGCGGGCCTGAAAATTCCGTTAACGCCGCAAAAATAGCCCATATGACGCGGCGATGCGGGCCCGGTTGCGCGGGCGGCGCATAATCCGCCTTGACCGGCAGCCCGCCTTTCGCCCTAAACTCGACCGCATCCGCGGGCAGAGTCGCCCGCCCGAAACCAGAGGTTGCCATGACCCTTCTCAAATCCTTTCTTGCCCCTGCCGCGGCCCTTGGCCTGATGGCGGGTGCCGCCAGCGCCGAACCCGCGCTGATCTTCGATCTTGGCGGCAAGTTCGACAAATCCTTCAACGAGGCCGCCTATACCGGGGCCGAACGCTGGAAGGCCGAGACCGGCGGCAGCTACAAGGATCTTGAGATGCAATCCGAGGCGCAGCGCGAACAGGCGCTTCGCCGGCTGGCCGAAACCGGCGCCAACCCGATCGTGATGACCGGCTTCGCCTTTGGCGAGGTGCTGGGCAAGATCGCGCCCGATTACCCCGATACGAAATTCGTCATCATCGACATGGCGGTCGATCAGCCCAATGTTCAGTCGAATGTCTTCGCCGATGAACAGGGCAGCTATCTGGCCGGCGTGATGGCCGCCAAGGCCACCAAGACCAATACGGTCGGCTTCATCGGCGGCATGGATGTGCCGCTGATCCGCAATTTCGCCTGCGGCTATGTGCAGGGCGTCAAATCGGTCGATCCCGACATCCGGGTCATTCAGAACATGACCGGCACGACCCCTGCCGCCTGGAACGACCCCGTGAAGGGGGGCGAACTGGCCCGCGCGCAGAAATCGCAGGGCGCGGATGTGATCTATGCGGCGGCCGGCGGCACCGGGCTTGGCGTGCTTCAGGCGGCGGCGGATGAAGGCATCCTGTCGATCGGCGTGGACAGCAACCAGAACCACCTGCATCCGGGGCAGGTGCTGACCTCGGCGGTCAAGCGCGTGGATAACGCCGTCTACAACGCCTTCGAGGCCGGCACCGATGTCGAAACCGGCATCACCAATGTCTGGGATGTGGCCGATGACGGCGTGGGCATCGTGATGGATGAAAACAATGCCCCCCTTGT
>JAUNTV010000447.1 GCA_030538515.1 Paracoccus sp. (in: a-proteobacteria) | reverse complement strand
CGAAAAGCTTGTCATCGCCCGGCCCGCCGTCAAGGTAGTCATTCCCGCCATTGCCCACCAGCGTGTCATCGCCCTCGCCCCCGAACAGCCAGTCATCGCCGCCTGAACCGGGCGCATCATCACCGAACAGCCAGTCATCGCCTTCCAGGCCGTAAAGCGTGTCATCGCCCGCGCCGCCGGTCAGGTCGTCATTGCCCGCCCCCCCGGTGATAAGGTCATCGCCGTCACCGCCGACCAGCACGCCATCGCCGGTCAGAACCTGATCCAGAAGGTTGCCGGGGCCGGGGTTGATGCTGGCCCGATCATCGCCATCCGCATCGTCATCGCCCGGCTCGGCAAGCTCCTGTCCGCCATCGGCAAGGTTGAACAGCCCGGCTGCGGCGCCCGCCACGAACATCCCCAGAAAGCCCGCCAGAAAAAGCATTGTGCACCTCGTTACCCGAACCGGAACATAGCACAAACACGTAACGTTCCCGAAAGGAATATGAAGAAAGGGTTAACGCGCCTCGCGCCACTGGCCCGGAGAAAGCCCCTCCAGCTCCCAGTCGCCGACCCGCCAGCGCACCAGCCGCAGCGTCGGCAGACCCACGGCGGCGGTCATGCGGCGGACCTGCCGGTTGCGCCCCTCGCGGATCGTCAGCCGCAGCCAGTGGTCGGGCACGGTCTTGCGCATCCTGACAGGCGGGTCGCGCGGCCACAGATCGGGCGGCGCGATCAACTCGGCCCGCGCCGGCAGGGTGGGGCCGTCCTTCAGCGTGACGCCGCTGCGAAGCGCCCCCAGCCGGGCATCGGTCGGGTCGCCCTCGACCTGCACGAGATAGGTCTTTTCCATCTTGTGCCTGGGATCGCTGATGCGCGCCTGCAAGCGGCCATCATCGGTCAGCAGCATCAGCCCCTCGCTGTCCATATCCAGCCGCCCGGCGGGATAGACCCCTTTCACCGGCACATAATCCGCCAGCACCGGGCGCGGCGGCTGGCTGTTATCGGTGAATTGCGGCAGCACGCCATAGGGTTTGTTCAGAAGGATCAGCATGCCCCTTTTGTCGCCCGGCCCTTGCGCCAGCGCAAGCGCCCGAATCCCTTGCCTCGGGCGGCGCAGAGGCTTAAATTGCGGGCCATGATGCGCTATTTCGACATTCACGACCGCGCCCGCCTGCCGGGTCGCTTTTACGGCGAAAGTCTGTCGGTGACTGCCCGCCGGTGATCGTGCGCCCGCCCGATCACCCTGAAAGCCATTCCTTTTTCTGCAAGAGAACAGCCATGACCGGCACCACCAATACGGGCAAGCCCCGCACGCTTTACGACAAGATCTGGGATGCCCATATCGTCGACACCACCGAGGACGGCACCACGATCCTTTATATCGACCGCCATCTGGTCCATGAAGTCACCAGCCCTCAGGCGTTCGAAGGGCTGCGCATGGCAGGCCGCAAGGTCCGCCGCCCCGATCAGACCATCGCCGTGCCCGATCACAACGTCCCCACCACGGCTGACCGCGTGAACGGCATCGAAAACCCCGAAGGCCGGATTCAGGTCGCCGAACTCGACAAGAACGCCCGCGAATTCGGGCTGAACTACTATCCGATGAACGATATCCGTCAGGGGATCGTCCATATCGTCGGCCCCGAACAGGGCTGGACCCTGCCCGGCATGACCGTTGTTTGCG
>JAUNTV010000446.1 GCA_030538515.1 Paracoccus sp. (in: a-proteobacteria) | reverse complement strand
GTCCAATCCGCTCCCACTGATCGTCCGTAAGTGTTCGCCTGCTCAAGATCGCCTCCGGTTTCGAGCTTGAAGCAGAGCTTGAATGGAAGGGAATCCTTAAATGAAGACGCCGTCTAGGCTGTACTCCCGATCCGGGGTGCTCGCCCGAAGGCGGTAAAGTCAGCGGGCGCGGATACGAATACACACCTTCGACACATCACCATTGACGCAGCTGCTTGCAGAGTGTATATATTTACACGCAAAAGGAGGGGTGATGAAGCTGGAAACGAACTCCACAAAGCTTCTGAAACTGCTCAAGGCGGAAGGTTTCGAGGAAGCGTCCAAGAAAGGATCACACCTCAAGCTTCGGAAAGGCGGCAGGACGGTGATCCTGCCACACCCGAAGAAAGACCTGCCGCTTGGGACGGTCAGAAGCATCTACCAACAGGCCGGGCTTTTATAGCCCGGTCGCCGTCGCCCCTCTACCCCCTGCCAAAGGACCAACCCATGATCTACTTCACCGCTATCGTTCACAAAGGCGAAGGCAGCGCTTATGGCCTGACCTTTCCCGATCTTCCCGGCGCTTTTGCCGCGGCTGATGATTGGAACTCAATTCCTGCCGCCGCTGCCGAAGCCCTTGACCTCTGGTTCGAGGATCAGCCCGATGTTGTGCCGGCGTCTCTTGAGGCTATCCGTTCCCGTCCGGATGTGCGGGCGGAACTGGAAAGCGGCGCGGTCCTTATGCCCGTGCCCTACATTCCCGCCGATACTGCCGTGGCGCGGGTCAACGTCACCATGGATCGCAGCTTGCTGCGGGCGATTGATGAAACCGCGAAGGCACGGGGGATGACACGTTCATCCTTTATCGCATCCGCTGCCCGGCGCGAAATGGTTGGTGCCTGAATTGAAAGCCCCGCCTGCATCTCTGCAGGCAGGGCTGTCTGCGCCCGGTGCACCGGGCTTGCAGGAGTGCCGGCATGGGCTTCAGCCTGCCGCCTATCCAGCGCGACCCGGAAACGACAAGCGCCCGGAGTACTTTCCGGGCGCGTTCATAATACTGCGTTTCGCAGGATACTAAAATGTTCCCGGCATTTGTCAAGCGCATCAACACACGATCTTGCGGCCCTTGATGCCATCGACCACGCAATAGAGTGCCCTGACCACTTTGCGCGGGTCGCGGCATCTCTGATCGTCAATCACGACGCGCCGACATTCACCGGCCGCAACGCCAGATGCCATCATCCACCGCTCGACAATGCGCCACGCTGTCACAGCCTGCCGCTTACGCTCGTCATCCGTGCGCATGTCCAGCGGGGGTGATGTCGCATCGGCATGCAGCGCGTCAACCGGGGCCAGCAGCCGCAGGCATTGCGCGTGCCGGTTAGGTGCGCCGATGGCCCGGTCATAAGCGATCTGGGTGGCGCGGATGTGGCAGATTGCCGACCACAGATCAGCCCGCTCGAAATCGGCTGAAACCTGTGCCGCCATGGCGCGGCCAGCGTTACAGCCATACCATGGCGCGCGCATATCGCGTATCTGGGCTGCACGCGCCTCAGCCGCCGCCTTGCGTTCAGCCCTGGTCGCCGCGATCATCGGATCAGCAAGGGTGATGCCACTATGTCGCGCGCGGGCCTCAAGCGCCTTTACAACGCCATCGAGGCGGGCGTTGCCGATCTGGACGACCCGGCGCTCAAGGAGCGTA
>JAUNTV010000046.1 GCA_030538515.1 Paracoccus sp. (in: a-proteobacteria) | reverse complement strand
CGCTGTTCGCCAATATGGCCGGCTCGCTGATCGAGCATGAGCAGATCAAGACGACGCTGCCCAAGGCCAAGGAACTGCGCCCGATCGTTGAAAAGCTGATCACGCTGGCCAAGCGCGGCGATCTGCATGCCCGCCGTCAGGCGGCGGCGCAACTGAAACAGGATGGCCATGTCGCCAAGCTGTTCGACGTGCTTGGCGCGCGCTATCAGGACCGTCAGGGCGGCTATGTCCGCATCATGAAGGCGGGCTTCCGCTATGGTGACATGGCCCCGATGGCGATCATCGAACTGGTGGACCGCGACCCGGCCGCCAAAGGTGCCGCCGATCACGCCCGCACGCAGGCCGAAGAGCTTTCGGACGAGTGATTCGCCCCGATGTGACCAAAAGGCGCCCCGTTGCGAAGCTCGCAGCGGGGCGCCTTTTCTTTACAGCCTGTGCCAACGATATCTTAATCACTTGACCGCTAATGTCCCGGCACGTGCATGACCATCTGAAGGGAGGCCCCATATGTTGAATAAAAATGCCAGATCAGCCCCACATCCTGTGGTTGAGATGCGGAATCAGACTTCCCTTATGTGCAGAAAGCAGTCATTCTTGCCGGACGCGCGCCCCCATGAAACCGAAATCCGCTGACATGAGCACAAGAACCGAAATCACCGCCCTGCTGGCCAAGCTGAAACCCCTGGCGCCAACGGGTTACTTCATCGGGCTGCATATCCGCTTCGCGGCACCGATCATGCAGTTCCAGACCTATGGGCAGGACTGGTCGGAACATTATTCGGCACGGGCCTATGCGCTGCGTGATCCCATGATCGCCTGGGGGTTTTCGACCAATGGCGCGGTGCGATGGTCGGATCTGCCGGTGCCGGACCCGTTCGGCATTCTCAGCGATGCGGCATCCTTCGGGATGAAATACGGCGTTGCCGTCTCGGTCGGGCCGATCAGCTCGCGCAGCATCGGCGGGCTGACCCGCGCCGACCGGGAATATACCGATTCCGAGATCGAGGAGATCTCGAAAGTCATCCGTCAGCTCCATGACATCACGGAGCCACCGGATAGCCTGACAAAGGCTCAGATCGAGGCCCTTCGGTGCATTGCGCAGGGTGATCGTCATGCCGCAGCGGCTGCCAGACTTGGCATTACGGAAAGCGCCTTCAAGGCCAGGCTGATCTCTGCCCGCGAAAGGCTGATGGCCCGGACCACGGCCGAGGCGCTTCAAAGGGCCAAGGAATACCGTCTGTTGTAGGGCCGACCACCCATCTATCGATACGCAGCACCTGGGCCGCGCAAACTCCCCCCCCCTCTCTCATCCCAGGAGTGACCAGAATGCAGACGACCACCATTTCCTTCAGTAACATGCACATCCACGGAGAGCTTTTCGCCAATATCCTGCGCGCCCGGCGGCAGAGCTTCATCGTGCAGAATAACTGGGATCTGCCGCAGGCCGAAGGCATGGAATTCGACCAGTATGACACGCCCGCCTCGCGATGGGTGGCGGTTCATCAGCGCGGCGAGGTGCTGGCCGGTATCCGCCTGACCCCCACCACGGCGCGTTGCGGCATCTATTCCTACATGATCCGCGATGCGCAGAAGGGGATATTGGGCGGCTCGATCCCGCAGGATCTGCTTTACGGCGAGGCACCGGTCGATGATCACATCTGGGAATCGAGCCGCGTCTTCGTCAGCCATGCCGTGCCGATGGGGCAGCGCCGGGTGGTCCATGCCGAGCTGATCGCCGGGCTCAACCAGGCCGCGCGCGAATTGGGGGCGGTGCGCCATATCGGGCTGATCAATGCGAACTGGCCCCGCTGGTATCGCCGCTGCGGCATGGAGGGTGAGGCCATGGGCCCGGTGCTGAATTTCGACGATGGTGAATTTCAGGTCGTGGCCACCAATCTGGTGCAAAAGCTGCACTGACCCTTTTGCTTGCCGGGCCAAGCGCGTAATCTTGGCCCGTCATGGCTGATCTGTTCGACACCGCGCCCGATCCGGCGCCATCCCAGGCGGGTATCCGCGCGGCACCCCTGGCCGAGCGTATCCGCCCGCGCACACTGGCCGAGGTGATCGGTCAGGAAGACGTGCTTGCCCCCGGTGGCCCGCTTGGTGCCATGCTGGGGGCGGGCAGCCTGTCCTCGCTGATCCTCTGGGGGCCGCCCGGCGTCGGCAAGACCACCATCGCGCGGCTTCTGGCCGCCGAGACCGATCTGCATTTCGTCCAGATCAGCGCGATCTTTTCCGGCGTGCCGGAGCTTCGCCGCGTGTTCGAGGCCGCGAAGCTGCGCCGGGGGCAGGGCGGTGGCACGCTGCTGTTCGTCGATGAGATCCACCGCTTCAACCGCGCGCAGCAGGACAGTTTCCTGCCCCATATGGAAGACGGCACCATCCTTCTGGTCGGCGCGACCACCGAAAACCCCAGTTTCGAGTTGAACGCCGCGCTGTTGTCACGCGCGCAGGTGATCGTGCTGGGGCGGCTCGATCTGGCCGATCTGGAAAAGCTGGCGCAGCGGGCGGAAGCCGAATTCGGCCGCCCGCTGCCGCTTGACGGTCCCGCGCGCGAGGCGCTGCTGGAGATGGCCGATGGCGATGGCCGGGCCTGTCTGAACCTGATCGAGCAGGTCATGGCCTGGAAGGTGGATGGCAGGCTGAGCACGGCAGAGCTTTCGCAGCGCCTGATGCGGCGCGCCACGCTTTACGACAAATCGGGCGACGAGCATTACAACCTCATCAGTGCGCTGCATAAATCGGTGCGCGGCTCGGACCCGGATGCGGCGCTTTACTGGCTGGCGCGCATGCTGGAAGGGGGCGAGGACCCGCGCTATCTGGCGCGCCGCCTGACCCGCATGGCGATCGAGGATATCGGCCTGGCCGATCCCGCCGCGCAGCGCCATTGCCTTGACGCATGGGCACTATACGAACGCCTTGGCAGCCCGGAGGGAGAGCTGGCGCTTGCGCAGGCCGTGATCTATCTGGCGCTCGCGCCCAAATCCAATGCCGGCTACGCCGCCTATAAGGCCGCCCGCGCCGAAGCCCGGCGCACCGGCAGCCTGATGCCCCCCGCCCATATCCTGAACGCGCCCACCAGGCTGATGAAGGAACAGGGCTACGGCGCGGGCTATGCCTATGATCACGACGCCGAGGATGCTTTCAGCGGGCAGAATTATTTCCCCGAAGGCATGAAGCGCCCGGTGCTTTACACGCCTGTCGAGCGCGGCTTCGAGCGCGAGTTGAAAAAGCGTCTCGACTGGTTCGTGACGCAGCGCGCCAGGCGCGGCGGGTGAACGGGGGCGGCGAAGCCGGGGGTTTTCCACCCCCGGACCCCCGGAGGATATTTTCGGACAGAAGAAGGCCCGGCTGTCGTGGCGCGGGGGGGCGTGGTGGCGATTGGCGTGGGGCCAGCCTGCCGGGGGTGATGCGTTGACAGCGCGCGCCGAACCGGCCACATCACATCCATGATCTATCCGGTGATACAGGTGGCGCTTGGCAGCGCGATCGGCGGCGTGGCGCGCTACGCCGTGGGGCAGGCGGTGGCGCGCGGCTTTGGCCCCGGCTTTCCGTTGGCGACGCTGATGGTCAATGTCATCGGCAGTTTCGCCATCGGGCTGATCGGCGTCGCCCTGGCGGCGCGCGGCGCACAGGGGCTGGCACCTTTTCTGATGGTCGGGCTGCTTGGCGGGTTCACCACATTCTCGGCCTTTTCGCTGGACGCGCTGACGCTTCTGGAAGGTGGCCGTATGGGCATGGCGTTTTTCTACATCGGGGCCTCGGTGCTGCTGTCGCTTCTGGCGGCGGCGGCGGGGCTGGCGCTTGGACGGGGGATTTTCGCATGAGTGGCGTTCAGATGATCCGCGTGGCGGGGGATGAGGGCGATCAGCGTCTTGACCGCTGGCTGAAGAAGAAGTTTCCGCAGCTTTCCCAGGGCGCGGTGGAAAAGATGTGCCGCACCGGGCAGATCCGCGTCGATGGCGGGCGCGTCAGGGCCAGCAGCCGGATCGAGGCCGGTCAGGAGGTGCGCGTGCCGCCCCTTCCCGATGCCGCGCCCCCTTCGCCGCGCGAGGACCGGGCGCGTATCACCGATAGCGATGCCGGGATGATCCAGCGTGCCGTGATCTGGCAGGATCAGCATATCATCGCGCTGAACAAGCCGCCCGGCCTGCCCTCGCAGGGGGGATCGGGGCAGGGGGACCGCCATGTCGATGCCTTGGCCGAGGCGCTGAAATTCGGCTATAAGGAGAAGCCGAAGCTGGTGCATCGGCTGGACAAGGATACCTCGGGGGTGTTGCTTCTGGCGCGCACGGACCGAGTGGCAAGGGCGCTTTCCGAGGCGTTTCGCCATCGTGACACGCGCAAGATCTACTGGGCGGCGGTGGCGGGCGTGCCCAGTCCGAAGATGGGAACGATCCGCTACGGGCTGGTCAAGGCACCGGGGCACGGGCGCGGCGGCGAGGGTGAGAAGATGATTGCCGTCCATCCCCGCGATATCGACAAGACCGAGGGGGCGAAGCGCGCCACCACCGATTATGCGGTGCTGGACAATCTGGCGCAGCGGGCAAGCTGGTGCGCGCTTGTGCCGATCACCGGGCGCACCCATCAGCTTCGCGCGCATATGGCGGAGCTTGGCCATCCCATCGTGGGTGACGGGAAATATGGCGGCTCGGGGCAGGAAAACCTGGGCGATGGCTGGGGCGCGCAGCTTGGCGGCGAGATCAGCCGCAAGCTGCATCTGCATGCGCGCAGCATCAGCTTCACCCATCCCGTCACCAAGGCGCGCCTGACCCTGACCGCGCCTTTGCCCGATCATATGCGCCGGACGTGGAAAACCCTTGGCTGGCATGAGAATGACGTGCCCGCCGATCCTTTCGCCGAGGATGCATGAAGCTGGTCGTTTTCGATGTCGACGGCACGCTGATCGACAGTCAGGCGCTGATACTGGCCGCGACCGGGGCGGCTTTTCAGGCGCAGGGCCTGCCGCCGCCTGCGCGCGGGGCGGTTCTGTCCATCGTCGGGCTGTCCCTGCCGCTTGCCATGGCCCGGCTTGCGCCCGGACTGGATGAGGCGGGCTGTCAGGCGCTGACGCAGGCTTACCGCGCGGCCTTCCTTGGTGGTCGCCTTGCCGATGAGCCGCCGCTTTACCCCGGCGCGCGGGCCTGTCTGGACGCCCTGGCCGCGCGCGATGATCTGGCTTTGGCCGTGGCCACCGGCAAGTCGCGCCGGGGGCTGGAGGCGGCGCTGGATCAGCACGGGCTGCGCGGGCATTTCGTCAGCCTGCGCAGCGCCGACAGCCACCCCTCGAAACCCCATCCCGAGATGCTTCTGACCGCCTGCGCCGATGCGGGTGTGGCACCGGGGGATGCGGTCATGGTGGGCGATACCGAATTCGATATGGACATGGCGCGCGCCGCCGGCACATCCGCTATCGGCGTGGCATGGGGCTATCATCCGGCGCAGGCGCTGGCGGCGATGGGCGTGCCGGTGGCGCGCGATTTCGCCGGGCTTCACGCAATCATCAATGAGTGGGCAGCATGAGCGAGTGGAAGGCAAGGCGGTTCTGGAAGCATGCTTCGTTTGAGCCATCGGGCGGGGGCTGGCGCGTGACGCTGGATGGCAAGCCCGTGATGACGCCGGGCAAGCAGCCCCTGATCCTGCCCAATGAGGCGCTGGCGCGCGCCATCGCCGCGGAATGGGATGCGCAGGCCGATCAGATCGACCCGCTTTCGATGCCGCTGACGCGCGCCGCCAATTCCGCCATCGAGAAAGTCACCCCGCAATTCGACGCGGTGGCCGATATGCTGGCGGCCTATGGCGGGACTGATCTTCTCAGCTACCGCGCGGAAGCCCCGCCCGATCTGCTGGCGCGCCAGAATGCCGCATGGGACCCGCTTCTGGACTGGGCCGGCCAGAAATACGGCGCCCGTCTGGCCACCACGCAGGGGCTGATGCCCGTGGCGCAGGACGCGGCAGCGCTTGCGCGGCTTCGCGCGCGTATCGCCGGGCTGGATGCGTTTCGGATGACCGGTTTTCACGATCTGGTGACGCTGCCCGGCTCGCTGATCCTTGGGCTGGCGGTGCTTGATGGCCGGCTGAGCGCCGCCGAAGCCCATGCCCTTGCCCGGATTGACGAGGATTATCAGGCCGGAATCTGGGGTCGCGACGCCGAGGCCGATGCCGCCGCCGCAAGCCGCTTGCAGGCCATGGAAAATGCCGAACGTCTTTTGTCGCTGCTGGCATCGTGATCGGTGCGGCGCTTGACGCGTCCTTGCTGATCGGCACAATATCGCCCATGCCTGCGGGCCGCGCTTTTCGGCGCGCGCGCAAATGGCGCCTCAACGGGAAGGGAAGCCCATGAAAACTGCCGTCTTTCTTGGTGCAGCAGCAGCGAGTGTGATGATGGCCGGTATGGGTCTTGCCCGTGACGGTGAGACGCTGGCCGCGATCAAGGCCCGTGACATGCTGATCTGCGGGGTCAATCCCGGTCTGATCGGCTTTGCCTCGCCCGATGCCAACGGCAATTGGAGCGGCTTCGACGTCGGCTTCTGTCGCGCGGTGGCGGCGGCGACGCTTGGCGATCCGCGCAAGGTCGAGTTCCGCGCCATGAGCGGCGAGGACCGCTTCACCGCGCTCAATGACGGCAAGATCGACCTGCTGTCACGCAATACCACCTGGACGTTTTCGCGCGATACCGATCTGAGACTGCATTTCGTCGGCGTCAATTATTATGACGGACAGGGCTTCATGGTGCCGCGCGCGCTTGGCGTGAGTTCCGCCAAGGAGCTGGACGGGGCCACGATCTGCATTCAGGCGGGCACGACCACGGCCTTGAACCTGGCCGATTATTTCCGCGCCAACAATATGCGCTACCAACCCGTCAGCATCGCCAGCAATTCCGAGGGCGAACAGAAATATCTGGCCGGGGCCTGCGATGCCTATACGACCGATGCCTCGGGGCTGGCGGCCACGCGCGCGGCCTTCGCCAACCCCGCCGATCACATCCTGCTGCCCGAGATCATCTCGAAAGAGCCGCTTGGCCCGGTGGTGCGCCATGGCGACGAGAACTGGGGCGATATCGTGCGATGGACCCTTTACGCGCTGATCGCCGCCGAGGAATACGGCGTCACCTCGGTCAATATCGAGGAACTGGCGAAATCATCTGAAAACCCCGAGGTGCTGCGCCTTCTGGGCACCAATGACGATCTGGGCAAGATGCTGGGGCTGGAAGCGGATTGGGCCAAACGCGCCATCGCCGCCTCGGGCAATTATGGCGAGATCTTCGCCGCCACCATAGGCGAGCAGACCCCGATCGGCCTGGCCCGCGGGCTGAACGCGCAATGGACGCAAGGCGGCCTGCTTTACGCCATGCCCTTCCGCTAAGGCCCGGCTTCAGCCCCGCCCGTGCCGCCCGGCCTTCAGGGTGAATGGGCTTCGCCATTGTCCAGACGGTCGGCGTGATGCACGACCAACCGGCCTAACAATTCGAAAAGCCGCGCCCTTTCGCGTGTCGTCAGCGGCGCGAGCAATGCGTCCTGCTGCGCCGCGATCAGGTCTTTGGACAGGTTCCAGCGGGCCATCCCCTCGGGTGTCAGGCGCAAGGCATTATAGCGCCGGTCGGTTTTCGGCTTTTCGCGCCGGATCAGCCCGGCGGCTTCCATCTCGGCGACCAGTTTGGTGACGGCGGATTTCTTCATCACCATGGTTGCCGCCAGATCGTTCTGCGATATGCCCGGATTCAGCCCGACCACGCCCAGAAGCGCGATATCGGGCAGGGCGCTTGCGGGGCTGCCGGTGCCCGCGGCTGTGGCCCAACGCACATGCGCACGCAAGACGCGCGACATGAAGGCAATGTCGCGGGTCAGATAGCCAAGGTTGATTCGGCTCGATAAAATTGCGATCTCGCCAGAGTCTGTCATGAAATTACCCCATAAAATACTGCCGCTTCCGGCTTGTCTTCTCAAACTCTCTGCGGCAGGTGCCTTGGTGAAAACGGTCCTGTCCCGGCAGGGGCCGGGCGGTGATCACCTTGCGCGCGCCGGCAACCCTGCGAACGGGCCATGACCGTATCACTCCTGTCATTTGTTTGATTTGCATGCAACATGATTGCCGTAAGGTCAGCCATGCCCGCATTCCGCCAAGATGCTTGCATCCGCGCCCATGTTCGGGGCAATTTGGCGCTATGACAGGATCGTGACACAGGCGGTCCGGCGTCCAACAGGAGAAAACTCATGAAGAAACTATTCGCGCTCAGCCTTGCGGGGATGCTGATGGGCAGCGCCGTATCGGCCGCCAATCTGGTCTATTGCTCGGAAGGCTCGCCCGAGGGCTTCGACCCGGCGCTTTATACATCGGGGACCAGCTTCGACGCCTCGGCGCGCAATATCGCAAACGGGCTTGTTGACTTCGTGCGCGGCGAGACCGCGACCGAACCGGGGCTGGCCGAAAGCTGGGAAGTCAGCGAGGACGGGCTGGAATATACCTTCCACCTGCGTCCGGGCGTGAAGTTCCATACCACCGATTATTTCACGCCGACGCGGGATTTCAACGCCGATGACGTGATCTTCACCTTCGACCGTCAGGGCAATGCCGACAGCCCCTATCACCAGATGACGCCGGGCGCGAGCTACGAATATTACAACTCGATGTCGATGCCCGAACTGATCGCCTCGATCGAGAAGATCGACGACCTGACGGTGAAATTCATCCTGACGCGCCCCGAAGCGCCGATGATCGCCAATCTGGCGATGCCCTTCGCGTCCATCGTGTCGAAGGAATATGCCGACAAGCTGATCGAGGAAGGCAGGCCCGAGCAGTTCAACCAGCAGCCCATCGGCACCGGCCCGTTCAAATTCGTGGGCTATCAGATGGATGCGGTGATCCGCTACACCCGCAACGACGATTACTGGCAGGAGCCGGCGGGCGTCGAGAATCTGATCTTCGCGATCACGCCCGATGCCTCGGTCCGTTTCCAGAAGCTGCGCGCGGGCGAATGCCACATCATGCCCTATCCCAACCCCGCCGATCTGGAAGCCATGCGCGCTGATCCCGCGATCAATCTGGTCAGCAACGAGGGGCTGAACGTCGGCTATCTGGGCTATAACACCCAGATGCCGCCCTTCGACAATCCGGCCGTGCGCCGCGCGCTGAACATGGCCATCGACAAGCAGGCCATCGTGGACGGCATCTTCCAGGGCGCGGGCAGCGTGGCGAAAAACCCGATCCCGCCGACCATGTGGTCCTATAACAACGATATCGTCGACGATCCCTATGACCCCGAGGCCGCGCGTGCCGCCCTTGCCGAAGAAGGCGTCGAGAACCTGTCGATGAAGATCTGGGCGATGCCGGTGCAGCGCCCCTATAACCCGAACGCGCGCCGTATGGCCGAGATGATTCAGGCCGATTTCGCCGCCGTGGGCGTCAATGCCGAGATCGTCACCTATGAATGGGGCGAGTATCTGGAGCGTTCGAAAGATACCGACCGCGACGGCGCGATCCTGCTTGGCTGGACGGGCGACAATGGCGACCCCGACAACTTCCTGGCCGTGCTTCTGGGCTGTGATGCGGTGGGCAATGCCAACCGCGCGCAATGGTGCAACGCGGAATTCGACGAGATCATCAAGAAAGCCAAGGTCGAATCCGATCAGGACGAGCGCACGAAGCTTTATGAGGAAGCGCAGGTCGTCTTCAAGCGTGAAGCGCCATGGGCCACCATCGCGCATTCGGTCGTCAATGAGCCGATCAGCACCAAGGTCGAAGGCTACAAGATCGATCCCTTCGGCGGGCATGTCTTCTACGGCGTCAGCCTGACCGAGTAAGCTTCCCGACAAGCTTCGCGGCCGGGCGGCGATCTGCTGCCCGGCCGCTTTCTTTCCCCTGCCAGGCCGGGACGCCCTTATGCTCAGCTTTCTTCTTCGTCGACTGGCGACCTTCGTGCCGACCTTTATCGGTGTGACGATCATCGCCTTTGCCTTCATCCGCCTTCTGCCGGGCGACCCGATCCTTCTGCTGGCCGGCGAACGCGGCGTCAGCCCCGAACGCTATGAGGCGCTGCGCCAGCAATTCGGCTTCGATCAGCCGGTCTGGAAGCAATATCTGGATTACATCTGGGGCGTGCTGCACGGCGATCTGGGGATCTCGTTCCGGTCCAAGGTGCCGGTCTTGCAGGAATTCATGACGCTGTTTCCCGCCACGCTGGAACTGGCGCTTTGCGCGATCATTCTGGCCACGGTGATCGGCATCCCGGCGGGCGTGATCGCCGCCGTCAATCGCGGCAAGTTCTTCGATCAGGCGCTGATGTCCACCGCGCTTGTGGGCTATTCCATGCCGATCTTCTGGTGGGCGCTTCTGCTGATCATCGTCTTTTCCGGCTGGCTTGGCTGGACGCCGGTATCGGGGCGGATCGGGCTGATGTATTTCTTCAACGGGCCGACCGGCTTCATGCTGATCGACAGCCTTCTGTCGGGCCAGTCGGGGGCGTTCCGGTCGGCCGTGTCGCATCTGATCCTGCCCACGGTTGCCTTGGCGACGATCCCGCTTGCGGTGATCGCGCGCCAGACCCGTTCCGCCATGCTGGAGGTTCTGGGCGAGGATTACGTCCGCACCGCGCGCGCCAAGGGCATGTCGCCCCTGCGGGTGAACGGCATCCATGCGCTCAGGAACGCGCTGATCCCGGTGGTGACGGTGATCGGGCTTTCGGTGGGCACGCTGCTGGCAGGGGCCATCCTGACCGAAACGATCTTTTCCTGGCCGGGCATCGGAAAATGGATGGTCGATTCGATCTCGCGGCGCGATTATCAGGTCGTGCAGGGCGGGCTTTTGCTGATCGCGCTTGTGGTGATGATCGTGAACCTGATCGTTGATCTGCTTTACGGGCTGATCAACCCCAAGATCCGAAAGGGCTGAGCCATGACCGAGACCGCCATTCACGCCGCCAGCCCGACGCCCGACGCGCCCGTCCCACCCGCCGCACCGGCCCCCACCAAGGTCCGCGTGCCGCCGTCGCGCCTGCGCGAATTCTGGTCCTCATTCCGCGAAAACCGGGGCGCGGTGATCGGGCTTTTCGTCTTTACCCTGCTGATACTGGTGGCCGCCTTCGCGCCGCTTCTGGCACCATACAGCTATTCGATGCAGGACCGCAGCGCGATTCTGGTGCCCCCCTTCTGGCAGGATGGCGGGTCGATGAAATATATCCTCGGCACCGATCCGACCGGGCGCGACATGCTGTCGCGGCTGATCTACGGGGCGCGCTATTCCTTCCTGATCGGGATGATGGTGGTGACGCTGGCGACCTTCTTCGGCGTGCTGATCGGGGTCATCGCGGGCTTCGCGCCAAGCTGGCTGGATACGCTGATCATGCGGCTGATGGATATCATCCTGTCCTTCCCCAGCCTGCTGCTGGCGCTTGTGCTGGTGGCGATTCTTGGCCCCAGCCTGACCAATGCGATGATCGCCATCGCCATCGTGTTGCAGCCGCATTTCGTGCGCCTGACGCGCGCCGCCGTGCTGACCGAACGGTCCAGGGATTACGTGACCGCCGCGCGTGTCGCGGGCGGGCGCAATCTGCGCATCATGTTCCGCACCGTGCTGCCCAATTGCCTGGCGCCCATCATCGTGCAGGCGGCGCTTTCCTTTTCTACGGCCATTCTGGATACGGCGGCGCTTGGCTTTCTGGGCATGGGCGCGCAGCCGCCGACGCCGGAATGGGGCACCATGCTGGCCGAGGCGCGCGAGTTCATCCTGCGCGCCTGGTGGGTGGTGACATTCCCCGGCCTTTGCATCCTTGTCACCGTTCTGGCGATCAACCTGATGGGTGACGGTCTGCGCGATGCCCTCGACCCGAAACTGAAGCGGAGCTGAGCGCCATGTCCCTTCTGGAAATCCGCAATCTCTCGGTCGATTTTGCCACCAATTCCGGCAGTTTCCGCGCCGTGGACGGGGTGGATGTGACTGTCGATCAGGGCGATCTTCTGGCGATCGTGGGCGAATCCGGCTCGGGCAAATCGGTGTCGATGCTGGCGCTGATGGGTCTGCTGCCATGGACCGCCACCGTCACCGCCGACCGGCTGGAATTCGACGGGCGCGACCTGCGCAAGCTTTCGGGACGCGCGCGGCGCAAGATCATCGGTAAAGACATCTCGATGATCTTTCAGGAACCCATGTCGTCGCTTAACCCCGCCTTCACCATCGGCTGGCAGATCCGCGAGGCGCTGCGCAAGCACAGCGATATGAACCGCCGCCAGCGTCAGGACCGCGCGGTCGAACTGATGCAGCAGGTTGGCATTCCCGCGCCCGAAAAGCGGCTGCAAGCCTATCCGCACCAGCTTTCCGGCGGGATGAGCCAGCGCGCCATGATCGCCATGGCGCTTGCCAACAAGCCCAAGCTGCTGATCGCGGATGAGCCCACCACCGCGCTTGACGTGACCATTCAGGCGCAGATCCTTGAACTCTTGACCGGATTGCAGCGCGAAACCGGCATGGCGCTTGTGCTGATCACCCATGACATGGGCGTGGTCGCCGAAACCGTGCAGCGCGTGCAGGTGCAATATGCCGGCCAACGTGTTGAATTGCAGGGGGTTCAGGGCCTGTTCGACGCCCCCCACCACCCCTATACGGCGGCACTGCTGGCCGCCTTGCCCGAACGCGCCACGGAACGCCGCCTGCCGACCATTCCCGGCGTGGTGCCCGGCCAGTTCGACCGGCCCGAAGGCTGCCTTTTCTCGCCGCGCTGCCGTTTCGCCGATCAGCGCTGCGTGACCACCCGCCCGCGCCCCGCGTCGCCCGAACTGGGCCATGCGCTTTGCCACTATCCGCTGATCCAGGGTCAGCCCACCGGGAAGGAGACCGCCCTATGAGCCGCGAGCCGATCCTC
Organism: Paracoccus sp. (in: a-proteobacteria); assembly: GCA_030538515.1. Lineage (GTDB taxonomy): Bacteria > Pseudomonadota > Alphaproteobacteria > Rhodobacterales > Rhodobacteraceae > Paracoccus. The sequence continues at coordinate 280 of JAUNTV010000046.1, read as the reverse complement.
AGCGCTACCGATCTGAAGCGCCATTATCAGGTCAGGGGCGGCTTTCTGAAGCCCGAGGCCACCGTGCGCGCCCTTGACGGGGCCAGCTTTTCGCTGGTGCCGGGCAAGACGCTGGCGGTGGTGGGCGAATCCGGTTCCGGCAAGTCCACGCTGGCCCGCGTCGTCACCATGATCGAGCCGCCAAGCGCGGGCTCGCTGGTGATCGGCGGGTGCCCCGTCGGGCCCGAGGGCGCCCTGCGCGACCGCGATCTGCGCGCCATGGTCCAGATCGTGTTTCAGG
>JAUNTV010000045.1 GCA_030538515.1 Paracoccus sp. (in: a-proteobacteria) | reverse complement strand
GTCATCCTCGACAACCTGGCCACGCATCGCAACAAAGAGGCGGCACAAGCCCTGTGCGACCATGGCTGCTGGTTTCCATATCATAAGCCTTGGCTGGGGTCAGCACCCCGTGTGATGAGTGCGGGCGTTTTTCGTTGTAATAGCTGATCCAAGCGCCGATCCCCTCGCGGGCCTCCGAGCCGGCCTCGAAGGCGTTCAGGGAGACGCATTCGTATTTGAGCGACCGCCACAGCCGTTCGATCATCCGGTTGTCTATCCAGCCCCCACGACCGTCCATAGAGATCTTCTCCTTGGCGTCCAGCAGCACTTCGGTGAACTCGGCGCTGGTGAATTACGAACCCTGGTCGCTGTTGAATATCTCGGGCATGCTGTATCGGGCCAACGCTTCCTTCATGGCTTCGACGCAAAAGCCCGCATCCATGGAATTCGATAGCCGCCAGCTCAGCACCTTGCGGCTGTGCCAGTCCATGGCAGCGACCAGATACAGGAATCCACGGCGCATCGGCGGATGAGGCGCCGCCGAAGGCCGCCGCCATGTTCTCGATCGTGGTGCGTTTCCAACCGCTGATCATCGTCGGATGTATATCGTAATTCCTGGCCAACTCGGCCGTCGTCAGTTCCTCGCGGATGGCCTCAAGAGCCACCTTCGCCTTGAATTCTGCAGAATAGCATTTGCGCTTCGTCATTTCGGGCCATTCTTCCTCAGGCGCTAAAGCTTAGCTCCTGATCCGAATTCGTGCGACCACCTCTGTTCGGGGTGGTTCAGAATGGGCACCGCGCGTGGCCGCGAATATGGCTGCGGAACCCGGCGTTGAGCCGCATGCGATGGAGCAGATGCTCATAAATACCTGCGCGCTCATCTGGTCGAGATGGCCGAGGTCCGGCTTGAGCTTCGGTGATAGCGCGGCGTTTGACGGCGCGGACGACATCTGCCGCCAACGAGGCCGTGATGATCAAGATGGGCTTGTGCTCGGCCTCGCGGGCAAACATGCTGTCGAGGTGGCGCTACGGAAGCTGGATCAAGTGCTGCAATGGGGCTTTGATCTTGTCGTCAGGGATCGCGCCGGCAGTGGCGGTGATTTCTGACACCCCGCAAAGGCCCCCTTGCGTATCATCAGTTTGACAGCAGCCGCCGCAAGTTGATCATCTGCACCGCGCCGAAGAATATCAATTGTTCGCCTCTACCGCGACTTCCTGCGCGAGTTCTGAAAGACGCTTGCGCACGAGGGCTGCAGGTTCGGACAGGGGAAGCTGGGCCGACGCGCAGATCGCCATATTGACCTTCATGTTCGGTTTGCGGATCCGATATCCGGTGGCGTGCGGCAGTCGCTGCTTGACGGCGCGCGCCACTGAACGCGGCAGGATGGTGGCGCCGATGCCTTCGGCCATCGCGCCGGTGAGGACCGAGATGGACTCGGTCTGTGCGACGACATTGGCACGCAGGCCCGTGCGCGATAAAGTGGTGTCGATCACCTGCCGGATGGTGTGGATGCGGTCGGGCAGGATCAGCGGGTGTTTCATCGCCTCGGCATGTGTTACTTCGCCTGCCTGCGCGGGCAGAGGCACGGGGCTGACGAAATACAGCTCTTCCGTCTGGATCGGTTTGAAGTCCACGCCTGGAATGCCGCCGGGGTCGTAGATCAGCGCGATATCGACCTTTCCCGCCATGATCATCTCGCTGATGATTCCGCCGCCGACATTCTCGTTGATATGCAGCAGAATACCGGGATGTTCATCGCGGATCGTCCTGATCAACCTTGTGGCGACGAGCGAGCCAAGGCTGAGCGGCGCGAGACCGACCGTGACCAGCCCCGAAAGGCTTTCGTCAGAGGCCGATATCTCCAGTTCGGCCTGATCGAATTGCTTCAGGATAATCTGGCAATGACGATACAGGAGCTTGCCGGCCTCGGTTGGAACGACACCGCGTTTTGAGCGCACGAGAAGGGCCTTGCCGAAATGTGCCTCAAGTGAGGCGATCTGCTGGCTCAGCGCGGGTTGGGCAATATGCAGGATCGCCGAGGCGCGGGTGATGCTGCCGATGTCGATGATTTTCGCGAAGGCATGCAGGCGCCTTATATCCATTGGTGGCCATCCTTCCGTTTTGTGCTGCCATGACACGGCAACCGGCATGACATCGTCAAACGCGATCATGTCAGATCGAACTGATCTTTTGCGTGGCAGCCGGTCGCCGCTACGCTCAACTTATATAAGAATGGCCGACCAGCTTATTTTTCAAGCCCGTTTTTACACGGGCAGGAACGATTAGCGTGAGACAACAGGGAGATACAAGATGAAGATATTCCGAACCCTTGCCTGCGGTACTGCGGTGGCTATGGCGACTGTCCAGGCAGTCCATGCCGAAACGCGGCTGAACATGTCAGACGTGCTGCCTGAGGGCAATTTCATGGTGCAGAATGCCAAGGAATTTGCCCAGGCTGTCAGCGCAGAGACGGATGGCGGGGTCGTCATTACTGTCCATCCGGCGGGGGCGCTTGGCTTCAAGGGGCCAGATCAGTTGTCGGCGGTTCGAGATGGATTGGTGGATATGGCCGATATCAATATCAGCCAGCAGGTCGGGCTGAACCCGATGTTTGGAGCCGAAGGTGTGCCCTTCCTGGTTTCTTCGATGGATGAACTGCGGGATTATCACACATTCCTTCGCCCCGAAATCGAGAAGCTGGCCGAACAATACAACCAGAAGGTTCTCTATCTCGTGCCCTCGCCGGCGCAATATGTTTACCTCAAGGCAGAGATAAATGATATCAGTGACTTCCGCGGCATTCCGGTGCGCGGCGCTGACAAGAACACCGTCGATATCATCACCAGTATCGGCATGGTGGGTGTGGTGATGCCTTGGGGTGAGTTGCTGCCGGCACTGGCGTCAGGCCGTGTTGAGGGGGTGGCAACATCGGCAACATCGGGCGTCGACGGCAAGTTCTGGGAGTTCTTGAAATATATCTATCCGACCAATCATACTTGGGGGTCGAATGCGGTGACGATCAATCTCGACAAATGGAACAGTCTGCCCGAGGCGGACCGTGCCGCAATCGAAAAGGTCGCCGCCGAGCTGGAACCGAAGTTCTGGGAAGTGTCGCGGCAGGGTGATGTTGACAGCATCAGGATCATGACCGACCACGGCATGGTTCTTATGGAAATGTCTGATGCGCTGAAAGCTCAGATTGATGAGCGCGCTCAGGATGTTCAGGCAGAGTTCTTCGGGCGTGTGCCGCAGGCGCTACCTGTCGTTGAGGCCTATCGCGCCGAAGCGAAAAGGAACTGAGATGGGTGCGTCCGAACAAGAAGCCGGACTGCCCGAGGCGCGCGGCTTTGCCGGGGGGCTTCAGCGGATGGCGGATGTCGTCTCTCTTTGCGGTGCCTGGGTTGCGGCGTTCTGCGTGGCGGCGTTGACCCTGCTGGTGCTGATTGATACGCTGCTGGCCTTTGCCAGCCGCTATCTTTACCAGGGTATTCCTTCGGGCACCGGGGTTGGCTGGGAATACAGCGCCTATCTGATGGGAGCGGCCTTTCTGCTGGGTGCCGGGCTGACTTTGCGTGCCGGGCTGCAGTTGCGGGTCGAATTGATGCTTTCAGTCGGCCATGGCCGCTTCGCGCGATGGATCGAGATGTTTGCCGCTGCACTAGGCTCAGCCATAACAGTGCTGCTGACCATCTGGCTGGCGCGCTTTACGATGCGCACCTATGGCTATGGCGAGGTCTCTCAGGACAGTTTCACGCCGCTTTGGGTGCCGCAGATGGTGTTGACCATCGGCATGGGTGTTCTGGCCTTCCAGATGGTGGCGCGTCTGGTGGCATGCCTGAGTGGCGCCAGCCTGAACAAACCTTCGCTCGGCTCAGCCAGTGCCATCGAATGATGGCACGCTGATTCTGTCCTGCAAATTCTTCAAGGAGCGTTACAGGCATGATTGTCTTTAGCCTTTTTGGGCTTCTCTTTGGCACGCTGGCCGCCGGCGCATGGATCGGCATCGCGCTGCTTTCTACGGCAATCGGGCTGGCGCTGCTGTTCACCAGCCTGCCGATTGACCGGCTGTTCCCGCAATATATCTATAATATCATGACGACGCCCGATCTGGTGGCGTTGCCGCTGTTCATTCTGATGGGCGAGTTTCTGTTCCGCACCCGGCTGTCGGCGGCGCTGTTCAGTGGGCTTGCGCCATGGGCGGGGCTGCTACCGGGGCGGCTTTTACATGTGAACGTGGTCGGCTGCTCGATTTTTGCGGCGATTTCCGGGTCGTCCGCAGCTACGACGCAGGTGGTCGGGCGGATGACACTGAAAGAATTGCTGCGGCGCGGATATTCCCCCGATCTGGCCATCGGCTCACTGGCGGGGGCTGGGACATTGGGCTTTCTGATTCCGCCGTCCACCGTGATGATCATGTATGGCGTCCTGGCCAATGAATCTGTGCTGAGGCTTTTCACGGCTGGTTTCGTGCCGGGGATATTGCTGGCCTCGGCTTTCGGGCTTTACATCATGTTCAAGACTTGGCGCAGGCCCGATATGGTCCCCGAAGCCGAGCGCGCGATGCGGCACATGCCCCTGCGCGACCGCATCGTTGCCTTGAAGGATCTTGCGCCGGCACTGTTCCTGATTCTCTGTGTGCTTGGGTCGATGTATGGCGGGATCGCCACCCCGTCCGAGGCAGCAGCCCTTGGCGTATTGGGTGCTTTTCTGGTGTCCTACAGTCAGGGAGCATTGGGCCTGAAAGAGATACGCGATGTGCTGCTGGGGGCAGTTCAAACCTGTTCGGTCATGGGGATCATCATCCTCGGCGCATCGGTGTTGGGCAATATCACCTCGACGCTTGGTATTCCGGCGGCGGTCGCCAATGTCGTGACCGCTTGGGACCTTTCGCCCTTTGTGCTGATCCTCGCGCTGATAGCCCTTTATCTGGTGCTTGGAACAGCGCTGGAGGGCTTCTCGATGATTGCCACGACGCTGCCAGTAGTGCTGCCGCTGGTTACGGCGGCGGGTTTCGACAAGGTCTGGTTCGGCATCTTCATGGTGCTGGTGGTCGAGATGGCCCAGATCACGCCACCGGTAGCCTTCAACTTCGCTGTCATCCAGAACATCACTGGGCGCAGCACGGCCTATATTGCACGGGTGACCTTTCCCTTCCTCATCATCATGATCTGCTTTGTCATGCTTCTCGCGCTGTTTCCGGGCGTCGTGACTTTCCTGCCTGACCTGATCCTGGGCTGAAGATCAGGCATAAAATAACCAGAACGCCGACACGCACGCCGTGTTGGCGTTATTGCGTGGCCGGAGCATGGGCCGCGTTTCAAAATGAAACGGCCGGGCGATGGCCCGGCCGGGTATCCACCAGAAGAAGATGGGGCACTATTTGTTGCCGGTCAGGATCACCTCGTCACCTATGCGCTTCGCGGTGCGCAGCCCGCCCGGCACCTGAAGCGTCGGCAGAAGCTCGATCAGGCCGATATTCACATAATGCGGCGCATCGACCGCATATTCGAGCGCATCGGCGATATCCGAAGTCTGAGGCATCTCGAAGCCTTCGAAATACTTCCGCTTGGCCTCGGCGGGGTCAATCTTCTCGACATGAGCGAAGATATCGGTCTCTACCCGACCGGGGCTGATCTCGGTCACCCTGACACGTCGCCCGAAGGCATCGACCCGCAACTGCCGCGAGACCGTATGCATCGCCGCCTTGGTCGCATGATAGGCGATATGACCACCAAACTCGTAGTGCCCGGCCATCGAGGTTATATTGACGATATGGCCCCGGTCACGTGCCATCATGCCCGGCAGCAGAAGCCGCGCCAGATGCAGGGCCGCGCGCAGGTTCACGTCGATCTGTTCGTCAATGTCGAAAGCCTTCGAGCCAAGCAAGCTTCCCGGCCGCGAGACGCCCGCATTGTTCACCAGAACATCGATCTCTAGATCCTGCAACAGCTTGGTCATGGCGGTAGTGTCGGAAATATCGATCTGATGCGGAGTGATCGCCGGGTTCTTTGCAAGCTCACGCAGCTTGTCGCCGCTGCGGGCCAATGCATGAACGGTCAGCCCCCTTTCGGCTAGCCGCTCGGCGATGGCGCGGCCCATGCCGCCCGAGGCACCAGTAACGAGCGCCGTTCTGTAATCTGAAAATGACATCTTGCCTGGTTCCCTAAGGCTGGCGTGACAGCGGTTCGATCGCGCCGCCTCTTGCGGTGATATTCTGGTTCAGGCGCATGGCCAGATCGACTGCGCCGGCAGTATCGGAATGCACAAGGATCGACTGCACCGGCATTGGAATGACCGCACCGTCGATCGTATCCGTTTCCGCAGTTTCGATGACACGAAGAACGCGCGCGACAACGGCTTCGGCGTCATGGATCACTGCGCCGCGCTGGCTGCGTGGTGCAAGCTGACCATCGCGGGTGTAGCCACGATCCGCCAGAAACAGCCGCACCGCCCGCCCGCCCAGACCGATGGCCGCCTTTTCCAGGGCACTGCCAGGCAGGACCAGAAAGGCGATCTCGGGGTCGAAACTCAACGTAGCTCGCGCCACCGCCTCGGCAATGGCTGTGTCGGTGCTGGCAAGGTTTCCAAGTGCACCATGCGGGTTCATATGTGTGATCCGATGCCCTGCGCGCCGCGCCAGCCCATCAAGTGCGCCAAGCTGGTAGAGAACATGCGTCCCCAGTTCCGGCAGGGCCATTTCGATCCGGCGGCGACCGAAGCCCATTCGGTCGGGAAAGCTGACATGTGCGCCCAGATCGACACCATGATCCCTAGCTAGCCGGATGGTGCGATCCATGATGACCGGGTCGCCGGCGTGATAGCCGCAGGCGACATTGGCCGAACTGATATGTTCCATCAGCGCGGCATCGTCAGCGATTGTATAGGGGCCGAAGCCTTCGCCCATGTCTGAATTGATGTCGATCTTCATCGCGTGGCCTCAATCGTGAACAGAGTGTCGCCATATCCGCAGAGGTGGCCCGAAGCGGGCACTTCGCCTGTCAGTGTGCCGGAGCAGGGGGCGGAGACGATCATCCGCACTGCACCCTGCACGACATAACCCAGGACTTCGCCGAGCTTGATCTCTGCGCCGGTTTCCAGTGTCGGCAGACCGTCATCCGTTCCGCGCGGCAGGAAATTCCCTATGCCGGGGGATCTGGCCTCGTTGGGCTGCCTGGCTTCGGTGGCCAAGGCCTGCCCCGCAGAAGACCGGTGGTCGGGTTGCAGGACGAGACGCAGTTGCTTACCGCTGGCCTTGATCGTCAGTGCGGTTGTGCCGCTGGCCCGCATCGCGGCGATGATCTGGTCTAGCTCGAACTGGTCATACATGGCTGGCCCAACCCCTTAGTTGCTCTGCAAGCACTGCAAGGTCCTTCTCCAGCGCTGCCAGCCAGCGGCGCTGTTCGGTCTCGGCCTCGGCGGCTTCGTTCAAGGTAACCTGCCGGAATTGCAGCAGCGCGCCCGGCCCTGCCTGTGCGATCCGCCACAGGTCCGGTTCGATCACTGCCGCAATCTTGGGATAGCCCCCCATGGTCGCGGAATCTGCAAGCTGGATGATTGGCTGGCCCCCACCCGGCACCTGCACGATGCCCGGCACGATCCCGTGCGAGCGCAGCTCGCCCGTATCGTCACGCGCTAGTTCCGTGCCGCTTAACCGAAAACCTTGGCGGTTGCTCTTTTCCGTCACCTGATAAGGGGTCGACCAGAAAGCTGTCCTTGCTTGGGGCGCAAAGCTGTCGTGCTCGGTCGACGGCAATGCGCGCAGTGTGATCACGTCCTCGCCCGGCGCGCGCGAGGCTGGCATCTGGATGCTGAGAGGCGGGCGGGGTATGTCCGCTTCCTTCCGCGCGGCCTCGATTATGTCGCCCGCGCGCAGCGCGCGGCCAGCAAATCCGCCGAATGCCTCGCGCAATTGCGTGCTGTGAGAATTTAGGACCGGTGGCACATCGACCCCGCCGGGCAGCGTGATATAGACCCGCGCTCCCCGGTTGATTGGGCCGAGGTCAAGTATCTGGCCAGCCATCACCGGGCCCGCCCAAACCTGCGGCAGAGAGATGCCATCCAGTTTTGCACGACAGGCGGCGCCAGCGATCGCAAATGCGCCTTTGCGGGTGAAGCGCAGACGTGCAGGCGTCAGCGGGATTTCCAGACCCGCTACCCCCCTATCGTTGCCGAGAAGCAGATTGGCTACCGCAAGAGCCAGTGCGTCCATCGCGCCCGCGCGCCCCAGCCCTTGATGCCAATAGCCGTCCCGGCCCAGATCCTGCACGGTGGCCAGGGGCGGGATCGCCAGAACTTCGATCATGCCAGAACTCCGACCGGGTTGAAGCGGATGCGGTCGCCGGGCTCCAACAGGGCAGCGGGCTCACGGGCGGGCTCAAAAAAGCGGATATCGGCGCTGCCGATCGTGTTCCAGCCGCTCGGGCCGGCGGAAGCGGAAACCCCGGTTTGCAATCCCGCCAGCGACAGCGATCCGCCGGGCAGGTTGGTTAGCGGCACCTTGCGGCGCGGGGTTTCCAGACGTGGGTCGAGGCCGCCCAGATAGCAGTAGCCTGCATGGCTGCCGACCGCATAAACGGTATATTCCGGCGCGGAATGAAGGCCCACAACCTGATCGATGGTCAGGCCGGTCATATCGGCGACTTCGGCCAGATGTAGGCCGCCCCTGCCGCCATAAGTGATGTCGATCACCAGCAATTGCCCTTCGATCTGCTTGGCGATGCCGCTGTGCCAGAGATCGGCTAGGTCTGCCGAAAGTTTGATGAAATTCACCGGGACATCGTCGAGAAGCAGCGTCAGATTGGTCATTCCCGGCACGGCTTCACGGACACCTGGCCAGTTTGCGGCTGCGCCGGCGAGTGCCCAAAAGCGTTGCTGATGTTCGAGATCGAACGGGCAATCCGCCTGAAACAGAATGGCGCGGCTGCCGATGAGCGAGGTTTGCGTATCAGTCATTGCTCGCTCGCGCTGCCAGCCAGTGCTCCAGATGGTGGATATTGACGCCGCCCGCCGCGAAACCGGGATCTGCCAGCAATGCGCGATGCAGCGGTATATTCGTGGCGATACCCTTGACGCATATCTCGGAAAGGGCCGCTTTCATGCGCGCCAGCGCCTCGGCCCGGCTGCTGCCATGGGCGATCAGCTTGCCAATCATGGAATCGTAGCTGGCCGGAATGGTGGTGCCGGCCTCGACATGAGTATCGACGCGGATGCCCGGCCCGCCTGGAGGGTGCAGCGCATCAATCTGTCCGGGCGAGGGGGCGAAGCTGAGCGGGTCCTCGGCATTGATACGGCATTCGATGGCGTGACCCTCGGTGCGGATATCGCTTTGTTTCAGCGCAAGCCGGGTGCCGCGTGCGACCTCGATCTGCATGACGACGATGTCGAGACCAGAGACCATTTCGGTCACCGGATGTTCGACCTGAATACGGGTGTTCATTTCGATGAAATGGAACTGCCCATCTTCGTAAAGGAACTCGAAGGTGCCCGCTCCGACATAGCCGATCTCGCGGCAAGAGGCGGCGCAGCGCGCACCGATATCGGCAATCAGACTGCGGTCGATGCCGGGGGCGGGCGCTTCCTCAATCAGCTTCTGGTGGCGGCGCTGCATCGAGCAGTCGCGGTCTCCCAGCCAAATAGCGTTGCCGTGGCTGTCGGCGATGATCTGGATCTCGATATGACGCGGATTGGTAAGGAATTTTTCGATATAGATCGAAGGATTGCCAAAGAAGCGAAGCGCTTCCTGACGCGTCAGCATCAGGGATTCGGCCAGATCGGTCGGGCGATGAACGATGCGCATTCCCCTGCCGCCGCCACCACCCGCAGCCTTGAGAATCACAGGAAAGCCGATATCCCCGGCAATGGCAGCGATTGTATGGCTGTCATTGGGCAATGCGCTGTCGGGTCCCGGCACGCAGGGCACGCCTGCCGCGATCATGGCACGCTTGGCCTCGACCTTGTCTCCCATGCGCCGCATCACCTCGGCCGAGGGTCCGATCAGCACCAGCCCGGCATCTGATACCGCCTCGGCAAAGCGCGGGCTTTCGGACAAGAAGCCATAGCCCGGATGGATCATGGTGCTGCCGGTTGCCTGCGCCGCAGCGATAACGGCAGGGATGTTAAGATAGCTTTTCTGCGCCGGTTCCGGGCCGATACAGATTGCGGCGTCGGCAAGGCGCAACCAGGGGGCACCGCGATCCGCTTCTGAATGGGCGCAGAAAACACCAAGGCCCAGACGCCGGCAGGCCCGGATGATGCGAAGCGCGATCTCGCCCCGATTGGCGATCAGCACATGGTCCTGCGCGGTCATGGTGTGATCCTCATCAGCGCGGTCCCGGCAGGCACGGTGTCACCATTTTCGACAAGGATCGTAGCGACCGTGCCGGCATTCGTTGCCGTGACCGGGGTCATGACCTTCATCGCCTCGATGATGCAAAGGGTCTGCCCCGCCGCGACCCGATCCCCAAGGTTGACAAAGGGCGGGCTGCCGGGTTCCGGGGCGAGGTAGCACAGGCCCGCAAGCGGCGCAGCGATCTCGACCTGATCCTGATGCGGCGCGGTCGTGATGACCCGTAGCGGAGGGGGCTCGACCGGGCCTTGCGCCCCGGCGCGCAGGATCGTGATGCGGCTCATACCGATATTCAGCACCATCTCTTTCAGGTCATTGGCCGCTGCCCATTTCATGCAGGAGGCAAGCTGTTCGACGGTTGGCGGCATGACATAATGATCCGGGTTGCGTGATTTGCTTTCGGTCTTCGAAGGCTAGCATTTCGCTTCCCAAATGATGTCAGAGTGGTTTCGCATGACCGCTGGCAGGTCACATCGCCATTGCCGATTACGTCAGACCGACACACTCTTATCCCGCATCATTAAAGCGCCTTAGACTAAGTGGAAATGGTGCCGTGGCCGCTGAGTTTCTGGCACCGCTATTGCAAGAAGGATGACCGGAATGCCGCATATCATCACCAAGTTCGACCGTGCCGCGCCTGAAGATGTCAGCGCGCTGTCACGTTTCGGCAGCGCCACTATCCACGAGGCGCAGGGCCGGCTGGGCGCGCTGTCCTCGCAGATAAAACCGATCGACCGGAATATGCAGCTTTGTGGCCCCGCCTTTACCGTCGAAAGCTCGCCTCGGGATAACATCATGCTGCAATTGGCCATCCATTACGCTCAGCCGGGCGATGTGATCGTCGTCTCGGCGGGTGAATACTCAGAGGCCGGCAGCTTCGGTGATGTGCTGGGTAATGCCTGCGTGGCGAAGGGCATTGCCGGCGTCGTCACCGATACCGGGGTGCGCGATACCGCCGAACTGATCAGGCTGGGCCTGCCGGTTTTCTCGCTGAGCGTTTGTATCAAAGGCACCGTGAAGGAGACGCTCGGTCAGGCGAATCGACCGGTTATCCTCGGTGGCCAGAAGATCCGGCCCGGTGATGTGATCCGGGGCGATGCCGACGGGCTGGTGGTTGTCCGCCGCGCGGACGCCGCCGAGGTTGCCCGTAAATCTGCCGCCCGCGAAGAGGCCGAGGCCGGCTATATCGCCGCCTACAAAGCCGGTCGCACCATCATCGATGTCTGCAATCTGGAGGGCGTGCTGAAGGCGAAAGGCCTGACGACCGACCTCTAGGGGCCGGACATCGGCAATCGCTATCGCCAGACATCACAATCCGTTGGGGCCTCGCTGGCTGAGGTCCCGATGATATCCCCGAAGCACCCAATCGCATTTCCTGGAGGCTCAGTTGAGCATCGTGAAACTCGCCCGCCGCATCACCAATATCAAGATATCGCCCAGCACGGCGGCCGCTCAGAAGGCCCGTGACCTGAAGGCCGAGGGCCGCGACATCGTCGATCTGACCGTGGGCGAGCCCGATTTCGATACGCCCGACCGCATCAAGCAGGCGGCGGTGGATGCAATCTGGTCGGGCGATACGAAGTACACGCCGGTCAACGGAACGGTGGCGCTGCGAAAGGCGATTCAGAACGATTACGCCGTTCGGCTGGGGATCGAGGTCACCCTTGACCGGATCTGTGTTGGTGGCGGGGCCAAGCAGATACTGTTCCTTGCCCTGATGGCCACGGTCGAGGAGGGCGACGAGGTGATTATCCCCGCGCCCTATTGGGTTTCCTATCCTGACATGGTGGTGGCCAATGGCGGCGCGCCGGTGATCGTTCCTTGCGGTGAAGATGTGCGCTTCAAGCTGACGCCTGCAGCGCTTGAGGGCGCGATCACTCCCGCGACGCGCTGGCTGGTGCTGAACGCCCCTTCCAACCCGACCGGTGTGGCCTATACGGCAGATGAATTGCAGGCTTTGGGCAGCGTGCTGAAACGTCACCCGCAGATATTGGTGCTTTGCGATGAAATTTATGACCGGATCTGGTATTCCGATTTTCCGGCCCGCTCCATCGCTTCTGTCGTGCCTGAGTTGCACGAGCGGGCGCTGGTGGTCAACGGGGTGTCGAAATCCCATGCTATGACGGGCTGGCGCATCGGTTATGCCTCGGGACCAAAGGATCTGGTCGCGGCGATCAACAAGCTGCAATCGCAATCCTCGTCCTGTCCATCCTCAATCAGTCAGGCGGCTGCCGCCGCCGCGCTTGGCGGAGACCAGTCCAGTGTCGCCAGGTCCGTCGCCGTTTATCGCGACCGCTGCGAACGCATCTGGTCGCGACTTAATGCCATTGAAGGCCTGAGCTGCGTCAAACCTGACGGTGCCTTCTATCTTTATCCCAACTGTGCTGGCCTGATCGGCAAGGTGACGCCGGATGGCAAGCTGATCGAAAATGATCTTGATGTCGTCATCTACCTGCTGGAAAGCGTGGGTGTCGCCGCGATTCATGGGGGTGCCTATGGAATGGAGCCGCATTTTCGCATCTCGACCGCGACCTCACTGGAAATTCTTGAGGACGGATGCGACCGTATCGCGCAAGCCTGCGAGGCGCTGCGCTGATTTGGGGCGTCCGGCCGGCCGGGGGTGGTGACACACCTGCCGGCGGGACGCCCATCTGATCATCTTGAGGATGATCTTGATACGGAAGCCGGCCTTGTCGGTTCCCGTCGACCAATGCCAGTCCCCCGAACTACAGGGCGGCATCCCGGATGCTGCGGTCCATCCGGACGCTGAAAATGCTCACAGTCAATCGATATCTCAGCCCATCATTCCCCGAACGGATTGTCATGCACACGGGGCTGAGGAGCCTTGCGTCCGATAGTTGACTGCTTTGATAGGATATCATAGGCCC
>JAUNTV010000445.1:475-1694 GCA_030538515.1 Paracoccus sp. (in: a-proteobacteria) | reverse complement strand
ATTCCCGCTGCTCGAACATGGACCTGTCCGACGCGCGCTATGTCACCCGATCGAAATGGCTGGATCTCGATGTTGCCGCTGCCTTGTGGCCCAGCCGTGCAGGTCTGCTTCAACAATCGACCGAAAGCCAGGTGCTGATGTCCGGGCTGTCTGACATGGCCGATGAGCCCATGGACAGCCGCGAGGATGACAGCAACTCGGGATCGGGTTTCACATCTGGTGGGTATGACATTCGCCAGCGTATCCGCGTCATCGAAATGTGGTTCAAGCGCCCCATCAATGTGCCCGTTATGCGTGGCGGCGAGTTCAACCGAGAACTGTTCGACCCGTGGTCAGAAGGTCATCAATGGGAAGTCATGCGCGGCAGGGCCACGCTGGCGATGCGCCCCCGCGAGGTCGTCCACGTCGCCCTGATGACTGAAAAGGGATTGCTGGAGGTTCGCCAGTCCCCCTATCGGCATAATCGCTTCCCCTTCACCCCGGTCTGGGGCTATCGGCGCGGTCGCGACGGCATGCCCTACGGGTTGATCCGCGGCTTGCGTGACATTCAGCGCGACTTGAACAAGCGGGCGTCCAAGGCGCTACACCATCTTTCTACCGTCCGCGTCCATGTCAAGGAAGGCGCGGTGGACGACATCGAGGAACTGCGCGAGGAAGCCGGTCGCCCCGATGCCGTGATCGTCAGCAAGCCGGGAATGGCAGATCCCCGCGTGGAAACCGGCGCCGATGTCGCGGCCGCACATATCGACCTGATGCGCATGGATGCACAGATGATCCAGCAGGTTGGCGGTGTCACGGACGAGAACCTTGGCCGTAAGACCAATGCGACATCGGGCAAGGCGATCACCGCGCGACAAGACCAGGGCGCGCTGGCGACTTCCATGTTCTTCGATAACCTGCTGTTCGCCCGCCGACTTCACGGTGAGAAGAAACTGGTCAATATCGAGCAGTTCTACACCGATGAGCAGGAGTTCCGCATCACCGACATGCGGGGCAATCCGAAATACGTCACCATCAATGACGGCTCATTCTCGAACGCGATCAGCCTGTTCAAGGCCGATTTCGTCATCGCCGAAGAAGACTGGCGCGCCACGACACGTCAGGCGCAGGCCGAGGCGCTGCTGGACCTCATGACCAAGCTGGCCGCCACCGCGCCGCAAGCCGTGGTCAGCAGCCTTGATCTGGTCATCGAAGCTCTGGACGTTCCGAAGCGTGATGA
>JAUNTV010000445.1:0-465 GCA_030538515.1 Paracoccus sp. (in: a-proteobacteria) | reverse complement strand
AACTGGTCAAGCGAATCCGCCAGGTGACAGGTCAGGCCGACCCGGACGAAGACCCGAACAATCCCAGCCCCGAGACCATCGAACGGCAGAAGCAGGCCGCGCAAGCCGCACAGATGCAGCAGCGCGCCGCCGAGGCAGAGCTTGGCGAGAAGGAAGCCAAGACCGCCAAGCTACGCATGGAAACGGCCCGTGGCTTCATGGGGCTGCGCACCGACAATCTGGAGCAACTGAAAAAGGCGGTCGAGGCCGCCATCCAGATCGCGGGCGCGCCGGCTGTTGCTGGCGCCGTCGATCAGATGATCGCACTCGCCCACCAAGACGCGCTTAGCCTCGGTGAGGCGGCGCAGGGCGGCACACAGCCGCAACCAACCACGACCCAACCCCAACTGCCAGAGGCCGGCCCCGCCGAGCCCGAGGCGCTGCCAGCACCAATGGAGGCAATCCAACAATGAGCCTGACCGATGC
>JAUNTV010000044.1:6359-13268 GCA_030538515.1 Paracoccus sp. (in: a-proteobacteria) | reverse complement strand
TCCTCGAACCACTTGATCGAGACATCGCCAAAGGTGAAATTCGTGTTCTTGACCCTGGTGTAATCGGTCATCCAGTCGAGCCGCTTACCCTCGCGCGCCCAGAACCCGTCGGGGTCAGAGATCGATTCCTCGTAAAGCCGGGCGTAATCCTGCGGCCCGATCAGCGCATCCCCGAACCCTGCCGGAATCGGATGTTTCGCTACGTTTTCAATGCTCATGGCAATCTCCCCCTTCACAGGTCGGGCCGGTCAGCCAACGGCAGGACCAAATTCACCCAACCCTCTCCGAAGGGAAGTAAACCACACATCCAAATCCCCATAAAGCATTTTTTTTCAACGATAATTTTGTAAATACGTTGACCGAGTTTTCAGGTGTTTTGTAAATAATTCACATCTTCTTGAGCAACGCATCATGAAAACGCCCCCCTTCCAGACCGGAAGGGGGGCGCCGGGACCGCCCGGAAAGGGGGCGTCGTCAGTTCGGTTCATCCATGCGGGCGCGGATGACCACCTCACCCCTGACCGGCTGTGACCATTCGACCTGAAGATTGCCGCGCCCCGGACCTTGCTGCGCGCGCACCCAGGGCATTTCCGAAACCCGCCCGCCCGAGGCATTGGTCATCATCGACACCGCCGTCAGCGAATCCGCAGCCCGCGCCCACCCCCGGAAGGGCAGGTTCTGCGCAAGCGGCACCACCCAGCTTGCCTGTGCGGTGGCCTGTGTATGCGAAATCTGGACAGGGTTGGCCACGTAGTCCAGAACGCCGTTGAACGTATTGCCATGGAACAGGATGTTGCGCATCCGGCCATAGTTCATATCGGCGAAACTGGTGTCGATCTTCTCGATCCGCTGGATGTGCTGGCCACGCGCGATGAACACGTTATTCGAGACCGTAAGACCCTGAATGTAATGCCCCGCCCCGTAGGGCTTGATCGAAAGCCACGCGAAATCGGGCAGCACGTCATGCACGAAGAACTGGTTGCCGCTGATGGTCAGCCCGCCGAAGGACCATGAATTATTGTTGAAATCCGGCTCGGGCGCGTATTCATTCGTCCATTCGATGCTGCAATTGTCGATGTAATTGCCGGTCACGACGGTCCGGTTGTTGGTGCGGGTGAAGATCAGCCCCGGCACGCGCTTGCCGACCTGCGTGTCATCGCCCTGAAACCAGTGATTGCCCACGATCAGATGCCCGCTGCCATCGGCCAGCATGAAGGTGCCGAAGCGCACCACCCGGTTTTCGCGGATCTTCGTATCATTGGCGTTGATGTTGATGGCAAGGCTTTTGCGATCCTGCGCGGGCATGTCCATGTCTGGTGCCAGAAAATGGCAGCGGTCGACATGCAGATCCTGACAGCCCCGCCCGGCCGAGGTGATGCCACGGTTGCGCGGCCCGTTGATATAGCAGTCGCGCAGCTGGAACATGCGCCCCTCGGCGGGCAGCATCAGGCAGCTTCCAGCCCCGTTCAGCGTGAAGTCGATCTCGGCGAAGTTGACGTTGGAGATGCTGTCCATACCAAGAAAATCAAACACATAGCGGTAGCGCTCGAAGCGATAGCTGCGCGTGCCCGCGCCACCGTAAAGCGGCTGCGAAAGCGTCAGCGTGCCCGCGCCCACATTCTTGTCGCGCACATAGACCTCGCGTCCGACGCCGGGGCCGGTGATATGGCTGCCGATCTCGATATTGGCGACATTGGCGACATTGCTCAGCGTGACGCGCTCGGTCGGGTTGTAGCTTGCCTGGGATGTCACGACCCTGTTTTCCCAGGCCGGCCCGTCGACGACATTGATCTGGCCATTGCTGATCTGGCGGCGGTTATGGAAGCTGCGCAGACCGGGGGCGAGATCACTCATCACCATCGGTTCGGTCAGGTCGATGCGACGCCCGCGCAGGTTCAGTTCGCAATGGTCGGTATAGCCGAAAAGCGCCTGAAGGGCGCGCTTCAGCCCCTCGGTCTCATTGCCGAAAGCTGCGGCATAGCTTGGGTAATCGAACGATCCGATCAGCGCCAGCCGGGCATTGCGCGGCATGCTGAGCGTGCCGGTGAAGCGCACCGGCGAACGGATCGTCAGGTCCGAGCCGATCAGATAATCGCCGCGCGGCACCACCAGAACCCGGCCCTCGGCGGCATTGTCGGCGGCCACGAAAGCGCTGCGATCATCGGTGGTGCCATTGCCGACCGCGCCGAAATCGCGGACATCGACCCAATCCATCATGTCGCGCAGGAAGGTCGCGGTCACATCCTCGATACGCAGCGATTCGATGCGCAGCGTGCCGCCGTTCGGCCCGCTCAGATCGATGCCGAAATGTCCGTAGACCGGCCTGCCGCCCCAGACCATATCCACGCCCATGCGCTGCCCGACCGCGACGATGGCCGAAACCTCGACCACCTGACCGTAATCGGGCAAGGACCGGGGCGGCCCCATCTCGGTCAGCCCCTCGACATGGGTGCGATTGAGCGCACCCGCCCAGGCCCCGATCCGCACCGTCGGGCGCGGCCCCGCCACCGCCTTCACCCGCGCCGAGATGCGCAGATAGGTGCCCGGCGGAAGCGGCGTTTCGGCCATATAGCGGATGCGGGTGGTGGTTTCGGCCTTGTTGATCTCCAGGCAGGTGCCGAAATCCTGATCGGCCGAGACGATGGCGGCATTGGGCTGATTGGCCCATGACGCGCTGCCCGGCGTGCCGAATTCGCGCGACCAGGCGGTAAGCCCGTCGGCGAAGGGCGGCGGCATCAGCAAGGTGCCGGTGGTAATGGCGATATTCATGCGCGATCTCCCCTGATCCGGCCGCGAGACGCGGCCTCGAATGCGGAGAGGAATTTCGGCGGGTGTGGTTAAGCTTCTGTTAACCACGCGGGCGTTGCGCGCGTCCGGGCGCGCAACGCGGATGATCTACGAGGCTCAGGCCGAAAGGCCGCCCGCCAAGGCCTTCTCGATCAGCGCGCGGGTCTCGTCCACGCCGTAAAGGGCGATGAAACCGCCAAAGCGCGGGCCCTGATCGGCGCCAAGAAGCACCTGATAAAGTGCCTGAAACCAGTCCCGAAGCGGCTCGAACCCGTGTTCCTTGCCGATGGCGAAGACCATGGTTTGCAGCGCCTCGGGGTCAGCCGGGGCGTCCCATGCCGCCAGCCGCGCCGCCAGATCCTGCATCGCCGCGCGTTCCTGATCGGTGGGGGCGCGGAACACTCGCGTCGGGGCCACGAAATCGGTGAAGTAACGCAGCGCATAGCCCGCCGCCTGATCAAGCTGCGGATGCGTCTCGGGCGAGGCATCGGGCGCGTAGCGGCGGATGAAGCCCCAAAGCCCGTCCTTGTCACGCGCCCCCGCAACCGAGGCCAGGTTGAGCAGCATCGAAAACGGCACGACCATATCCGATCCCGGCACATCGCCGCCATGGATATGCCAGACCGGATTGGCAAGCTGCTGATCCGACCCCTGATCGGGGAAGGCGCGAAGCTGCTGGTGATATTCGTCCACCGCCTTCGGGATCACGTCGAAATGCATCCGCTTGGCCGTCTTGGGCTTCTGATACATGAAATAGGACAGGCTTTCGGTGGCCGCATAGGTCAGCCATTCGTCGATCGACAACCCGTTGCCCTTGGATTTGCTGATCTTCTGGCCCTTGTCGTCAAGGAACAGCTCATAGGTGAAATGCTCGGGCCTGCGCCCGCCCAGAACCTCGCAAATGCCGTCATAGATGGGCGTATTGGTGCTGTGATCCTTGCCATACATCTCGAAATCGACATCAAGCGCGGCCCAACGCGCGCCGAAATCGGGCTTCCATTGCAGCTTGACCTGACCGCCAGTGACCGGAAGGGTCCATTCGCGCCCGTCCTCATCATCGAAGGTCACGGTGGCGTCACGCGCATCGACATGCCTGATCGGCACATAAAGCACGCGGCCGGTTTCGGGATGGATCGGCAGAAAGCAGCTATAGGTCTGCTGGCGTTCCTCGCGCAGGCTGGCCAGCATGATCTTCATGATCGCATCATAGCGTTCCGCCGCCAGCCGCAGCGTATCGTCGAACGCGCCCGACTTGTAGAATTCGGTCGCGCTCATGAACTCATATTCAAAGCCGAACGTGTCCAGAAAGCGCCGCAGCATGGCGTTGTTGTGATCACCGAAGCTGGGATATTCACCGAAAGGATCGGGCACCGAGGTCAGCGGCTTTTGCAGGTTGGCCCTCAGCAACTCCTGCCGGGGCACGTTCTCGGGCACCTTGCGCATGCCGTCCATATCGTCGGAAAAGCAGATCAGCCGGGTCGGGATGTCGCTGATCATCTCAAACGCGCGGCGGATCATCGTCGTGCGCGCGACCTCGCCAAAGGTGCCGATATGGGGCAGCCCCGAGGGGCCATAGCCGGTCTCGAACAGCACATGACCCTTTTCGGGGGCCTTCTTTTCATAGCGTTTCAGCACCCGGCGCGCCTCTTCGAAGGGCCAGGCCTTGGAAGTCATCGCAGCATCGCGCAGGGTGGTCATCGCGTCTCTCCTGATAGGGTCGCAGGCGGCTTATTGAAACCCCGCGCCATCGTCAATATTCTTGGGCCAAACAGAGGGGTGGATACCGTGACGCTTGATCTTTCTTCCTTCTCGGCCTGTGACGCGCTGATCTCGGTCATGGTGGCGGTTTCGGCGTCGGACACGAATATCCGCACCTCCGAACTGCTGGCGATCGAACGCATGGTCAATCACATGCCGGTTTTCGCCGATTACGATGCCGACCGCATCCGCGCCGTCTCGCAGACCGTGATCACGCTTTTCGAGGAAGAGGACGGGCTGGATGCGCTTTTCGGGCTGGTGCGTGATGCCCTGCCCGAGCGCCTGTATGAAACCGCCTATGCGCTTGCCTGCGACGTCGCCGCCGCCGACGGACGCCTGACCGATAACGAGGCCGAGCTCCTGCGCGAGATCCGTTATGAGTTGAACGTCAGCCGCCTTCACGCCGCCGCGATCGAGCTTTCGGCGCAACTGCGCCATCGCACGCTTCAGGCATAGCGCCGAAGCCAGGTCTCAACCAGTTGTTGTTGCAGGAATTTCGCGCGCTGTGTCCAGGTCACGACGCCGGCCGGAAGCTCCTGCCCCTCGGTCGCGGCGCGACGCGCCATATCGCTGATGAAAATGGCGAAGATGACCTCTCCATGGTCGGGAAGGCTGCCGTAACCGGCAAGGTTTGACACGAAATTCAGCGTGCCGGTCTTGGCCTGCATCCGAAGCGGGCCATCCGCCGCCCGGCCCTGCGCGTCGCGCAGACCGATGGGCTTCATCAGGGTGCGCAGCCCCTCATGCCCGCCCGAGGTTGCGATGATCCCGGCCATGGCCCGCGCCGTCACCCGGCTTTCGGGCGAAAGGCCGGAATGATCGCGCAGGTCCAGCCCGGTGATGCCGCGCGCCTGCGCCCAGTCCTGCATGGCGCGGGCCGAGGCGCGCAGATCGGTTTCGCCGCTGGCATGAAGCCCGACCACCTCGGCGGTGAGATTGGTCGAGTAATCCATCATATCGCGCAGGATGACCCGCAAGGCCGGGCTTTCGACCCGCGCGATTTCCGTGCCGCCGACAAGGTTTGCCGGCCCGGTCCCGGGCGTGGGCAGCACCAGCCCGCGCGCCCGGCACAGCGTCTGGAACACATCACCCGCATAGGCTTCGGGCCGGCGCACGGGCAGCCAGCGGCTGCCGGCGCTGCGCAGACCGGCGCGATTGACCGACCAGATCTCGCGCCCGTTTTCCGCGCGCCAGCCAAAAAGCGGCCCCTGCCCGACCGCTTCGGCCCGGACCGTATAGGCCACGGGGCTGTTTCTGGCGGCGCGAGCCTGAAGCGCCAGCCCCTCACCCCCCGCTTTCCAGGACAGATGCACCCGGTTGAAATTCAGCATCATCCCCGAAACAGCCGGGTTATAGGCCAGATGCGGCTCCTGTTCGGGGGCGATTTCACGGATCGCGGGCAAGGCACCGCCGAAGACGAGGAAACGCGCCGGGCTGCGCGGCCCCCAGGCTGCGGCGGTCAGATCGGCAAGTGTCGCCAGCGCATCGGTATCAAGCACCGGATCACCACCACCGGCCAGCACCAGATCATCGCCGAAGCGCAGAACGCGGGTCGCAAAACGTGCCTCGGGCCCCAGGCGGTCAAGCGCATAAAGCGCGGTCAGCGCCTTCAATGTGCTGGCCGGCGCGACCGGGTGATCGGCACCGCGCCCCTCCAGCATGCGGCCGGTGCTGTCGACAACGGCATAGCCGACATCGGCCCCCAGCCCGGCGGCGGCAATCAGATCAGACGGGCGCGGCGGCGGCTTTCGGGGCGGGGGCACCGACAGGCCGGGCGGCTGTTCGGCATACAGCCCCCCCGCCATGCCGAAAGCCAGCGCAGTGCCCAGAAAGGCCCGCCGATGCAAGGCGTCCCCCCGCATCATGCGGCGCCACCGATCTGCACGAAACGCGAGCGCGCGCCGCGATTGTCGAAGAATGGCACCGATGCGGGCGCATGCAGCGGGCCATCGCCCGCCGCCGTGACAATGGCTGCGCATTCGGCCAGCACGACCTCGGTGATGAAGGGCAGTTCCAGCTTGCGCGCCTCGGCCATGGGGACCCAATGCAGATGCGACAGCTCATCACAAGCGGCCGAGAAATCCTCGCTGTCACCGGCCAGATCGGCGGCATCGGCCATGAAGAACCGCGCATCGAAGCGCCGTGACCGGCCCGGCGGGGTGATGGCGCGAAACATGTAATGCAGGCCCGAGGGGTCGGGCAAAAGCCCCGCGTCGGCATAACCGGTCATCGCGCTGCGCCCGGGCCTGCCGATCAGCAGCCCGGTTTCCTCGGCCAGTTCGCGCAAGGCCGCAGCCAGAAGCTGGTGCGGGGTGACATGGCTTTCGGCGCGCGGCTCGATCATCAGGCGGCGGAGGGTTTCGG
>JAUNTV010000044.1:2640-6349 GCA_030538515.1 Paracoccus sp. (in: a-proteobacteria) | reverse complement strand
TCGCCTTCGTCAACCGCACCACCCGGAAACACGAATTTCGAGGGCATGAAGGCCGCATTCGCCCCCCGCATCCCCATCAGCACCGATGCCCCCGCCGAACCCCGCCGCACCAGAACGACGCTTGCCGCGTCGCGCAAGGCGGCACCGTCATCGGCCCGAAGCTCGGGCGCAAGGGTCATGGCGCCGCGATCCTGTCGCCATCCCCATCCCCGTGCCTGTCCCCGCCGAAGCCATGCATCCGCCGCGCCCATTGCGCCCCGACAAACGCGCCCTTGATCAGCGGCAGAAACGCCAGGCAAAGCACGATCGCGCCAAGCGAGAACCCGATCAGCATCGATATCGGCGAGGGGTTGAAGGTCAGAAACACCCACAGCAGCAAAGGCGCGCCCAGATGCGAGACCAGCAGGATAGTCAGATAGGCGGGCCCGTCATCGGCGCGCTGATGATACAGGGCCTCATCGCAATTGGGGCAATGGTCGCGGACTTTCAGATAGCCCTGGAACATGGCACCTTCGCCGCAATTGGGGCAGCGGCGCATCGCACCGCGCCGCATGGCACGCCCGGTCGGGCGGTCATCAGCAATCGTCTCGGTCATCTCGGCCCTGTCATCCTCTGCTTGCTCGCCGCCCGAGAAATAGTCGCTCGGGCCGGCGCAGACCAGCCCTTTCGCCACGGTGATGAAACCCGCCGCAGGGCGCGCCCGCCACCGCGCCTGCTGAAAGGCCGCTCAGCCAGATGGATCGCCGGCCCCCCCGGAACCCGCCGTGACGCCCCGCCCCCTTCCCGGTGCCTGCGGCGGCACGAAGGCGGCGCTTGAGCTCGCCGTGACGCCCCGCCCTTCGCGCCCCGAAGTCGCTCACGGCATCAGATCGCGCCGGTTTCAGGCCGCATATCTCTCACGCGAGAGCATGACCAGATTGCGCCCGGCCCCCTTGGCCGCCAGAAGCGCGGCATCGGCACGGTTCAGGACCTCCTCGGCACCGGAGTCCGGCGCGAAACCGCCCGCCTCGCTGATCGCCACGCCGACCGAGACCGAGACCGACAGATCAGCCGGGCCAAGCAGCCCCTTCACCGGCACCCGCCGCCCCGAGACCCGGTGCCGGATCCGCTCGGCCAGGGAAACCGCGTCGGTTTCATCCGCCGAGCCGAGCAGCACCAGAAATTCCTCACCCCCATAGCGCGCCACGCGGCCCGCGGTGCCGACTTCTTCCGCAAGGGTCGCCGCGACCGTGCTCAGCACGCTGTCGCCTGCGGCATGGCCATGACCGTCATTGATTGCCTTGAACCGGTCGATATCGATCATCAAAAGCCCGAAGCCGCTGCCCGAGGCTGCCGCCCGCGCGATTTCGGCATTGATGCGGCGACGGTTGGCCAGCCCGGTCAACGGGTCGATTGCAGCAAGCCGCCGCGCCAGCCTGGCATCGGAATGACGCCGCTCGCCCTCGCGCCCGCTGCGCAGCAATATCGCAAGCCGGGCGGCAAGTTCCGCGCGATGGGCATGCGCGGAAAGCACTGCCGGCAGAACCTCGGTCGCGCCGATTTCCAGTGCCCGCGCCTCTTCTTCGGCCAGCGGGCGGCGCTGGAGCAATGCCAGCGCCGTGCCCCGCCCTTCGGCGGCAAGGCGCGCGCGCAGATCGGCAAGATAGTGCAGCCCCGCGCCCGTCGGGCCGCCATCGACCAGCACCGCCGCCAGATCAGGCGGGATCGGCCCGCGCAGGGGCTGACCCGAAAGGATATGCAGATGCTGCCCCGTCGCCGCGGCAACCGCCGCGCGCCAGTCCGCCGTCAGCGCGGCATCATCCGTGACAAGCGCGATCCGGTCTGGCGGAACGAATTCGCCCGCCCCCTCGGCAAAGCCCGCCTCGGGCTCGGCGGGGCGCGCCATCCAGCTTCGCAGCCGCGCACGCAGCACCGCATCGTGGCACTCACGATCAAGCACATATTCCGCCCCCGCCCGGAAGGCCGCCTGCCGCTGGACAGGGTCGCATATGGCCACCACCGGCACCGCCAGCCGCCGCCTGAGGATCGCGATATCGCGCGCCAGCGCCGCAGAATCGCCATTGCGCAGCAAGACCGCGCTGACGCCCGTGCAGTTCAGCATCGCCTCGGTCACGTCGCCCGCCGTCTGGACTTGATGATTCGCCGCCCCAAGCCGGGCTTTCAGCGCGAAACGCGATGACACATCAGCGTCGATCACCAGCATTCTTCCCAGCATGATTGGCTTGCCTCGCAGATATTTCACAGGCAACGTCCCACAAAATCGTTAAGAAAGTCTTTCGCGGTCCTGAAGAATGAAGAACTCCACCTCACAAGCGCGCGATCTCGCCGACCGGCTGCTTCTGCATATCCTGTCGGATGAGGAACTTCTGATGAGCCTGATGGGCCGCAGCGGCATGACGCCCGCGCAATTGGGCGAACTGGCAAACAGCCCCCATATTCACGAATTCGTGATGGATTTCGTCACCGAAACCGATGAGCGCGTGATCGCCTGCGCCGAGGCCCTCGGGATTCCCGGCACCGATATCGCCATGGCAGCGCGCTGGCTGGCCCGGCGCGATTGACGCAATCTTAACCTGTGCATGCTAGTCAGCGTCCAAACGGAGGCAGCATGCACGGCTTCATCATACGCGGAATAGAGCTTTTCCTGCGCGCCCGCCATGGCGCTGATATCTGGGCCGAAGTGTCCGCAGAGGCCGGGATCGACCGGCGCGGCACGATGCTTTTGCGCAGCTACCCCGCCGAAACGGCGCAAAGGCTGCTGATGCTGGCCAGCAGATCGCTGCGAATCAGCCACGAGGAACTGCTGGAGGATATCGGCGGCTGGATCCCGCGCATCGATGCCGTGCGCCATGTCATGCGGTTCAGCGGCTCCAGCTTCGAGGATTTCGTGCTTTCGCTGGACGATCTGCATGATCGTGGCCGGGTCGTGCTGCCGGGCCTTGATCTGCCGCGTATCGCCACAAGGCTGATCGCACCGCGCCACTACCTGCTGGCGATCAGCGCGGATGAGGCCGACTGGTATCCGGTTCTGGCCGGCTTTCTGCGCGGCATGGCCGATGATTACGGCGTGCTGGCCATCGTCGAGACCGGCGCGGGTCGTCTGGAAGTCAGCATCGCCGATGATGAATTTGCCGAAGGCGGCAGCTTTTCATTGATGCAGCAACTCGGGGCCGGATGATGATGGGCAAGCAGATGATCGCCGTTGACAGCCTTGCCATGCTGATGCCGATGCATCTTCTGATCGGACCCGAGGGCGAGATCAGGTCCTGCGGCCCGACGCTGCGCAAGATGATCGGGCGCGCGCGGACGGCGCAATCCGTGTTTGAACTGCGTCGCGCGGCACCCGATGCCGGTTTCATGCCCACCCTGGAACGCGCCGCCGATGCCGGGGAAAGGGTCTTTCTGGGTTTGCGCGACAGCAACCTGCCGCCTTTCCGGGGCGAGGCTGCGGCCCTGTCACGGGGTGACATCTTGCTGAACCTCGGCTTCGGGATCGGGGTGATCGAGGCGATCGGCGCCTATGATCTGACCGATGCCGATTTCGCCGCCAATGAGCTGGCGATCGAGATGCTCTATCTTCACAAGTCCAATCAGGCGATCCGTTCGGATCTGGCGCGCCACAGTTCCAGTCTGGAAGAGGCCCGCGAGGCCGCAGAGATTCAGGCCTTCACCGATCCGCTGACCGGGATCCTCAACCGGCGCGGCTTCG
>JAUNTV010000044.1:0-2630 GCA_030538515.1 Paracoccus sp. (in: a-proteobacteria) | reverse complement strand
ACTGGCCTTCGAGCGCCTGCTTGCCGCACGCGCCGCCCCCCCCCGAACGGCGTCAGGAATTCGCGCTGCTGCAACTCGATCTGGACTGGTTCAAGGATGTGAACGACCGTTTCGGCCATGCTGCGGGCGATGCCGTGCTGCAATGCGTGGCCGAGATCCTGCGCAGGGAAACCCGCTGCGAGGATATCATCTCGCGGATCGGCGGTGACGAGTTCCTGATCCTGATGCCCGGCAGCCTGCCGGAACCGGTGCTGCGCCAGCTTGGTCAGCGCCTGATCACCGCCACGCAGCAGCCGATCCGCGTGGGTGAACATCTCTGCCATGTCTCGGCAAGCATCGGCGCGGCCATGACGGATCGCTATCAAAACCTCACGGGTGATGGCTTTCTGGCCGATTGCGACAGTGCGCTTTACGCCGCCAAACGCAGCGGACGCGGCTGCATCCGCATCCACGCCAGCAAAGCGGACCAACGTTGAAATCACCGGCTTTCCGTGCCCATGCCGGGGGCGCCTAGGTGTTCAGTCCCAGCATCTCGAGCATCTCAGTCTTTGTCTGAATCGAAAGGGGATTCCCCTTTCGGTCGCGGGACACACTCTGGCGCACCGTCGGAACAATCCTCAACCGCTTCACCTCCGACGAGTGTGCCAACTACCTCAAAAACGCAGGCTATGCTTCCGTATGAACCTGAAGCGATCTAGCGTCAGTTCTCCCGAGCTCATCTTTTCCAGAGTGAATCGTTTGAATTTTGGCGACCAGACGCGCCGCCCGGCCGGAGTTACAGTTATGGAAAAGCCGAATGCTTGAAGTGGTGGATTGCTCTTCTCAGCCATGCGATCTTCGTTGGTTGAGGCGATCGTATCATGCTTAGGTTTCAGGTGGTCTGGTGGGGGTCACATGCAACGCTTACCCAGAAATTATCTGGCAATCCTTTTCCTCGTGTCATCAAGACTATGGTTGAGATTCTATGAGGCTGCCGTCTGGTGGCTGGTTACGCCCGGAAATCCGCTCAAACGGCACCAGATCGCACCTGTCCGGCTGATCTCTCCGGTCGATCGCACGCCGATCTTGCGGTCCTTATATGCCCCCGTCAGCCCCACGCGGGCGCGGTTTTGCCGCTATCTCTGGCGGCGCGGATGGCGCTGGATGAGGCCTGCGACATCGGCATATTCACCATCGTCCAGACCGGCGGGTCCGCGCTACCCAGAAGCCCGGCCCGGGTCTCGGGCAGGCGTGCGCCGGCCATCATGCGCGCCGCGCGCGAGAACCGCGCGGCAAGGCGCGATCCGGGGCGGCTGAGCACGCCGATGGGCACACGCGCCGCGATCTCCTGCCAGCGCTGCCAGTCACTGAACTGGACCAGATTGTCCGAGCCCATCAGCCAGGTGAAACGCACCTGCGGATAGACCTTTTGCAGCGCCGTGATCGTGTCGATGCTGCGTCGCGTGCCAAGCAACGCCTCGATCCCGGTGACAGTCACGCGCGGATCGCGGATCAGCGCGCGGGCCTGGGCAATGCGTTCCCCAAGCGGGGCCGGCTGGTGCCGTTTGAGCGGATTTCCGGGCGTAACCAGCCACCAGACGCGATCAAGGCCGAACCGCTTCAGGGCCTGTCCGGTCAGCAGTACATGCCCTTCATGGGCGGGATCGAACGACCCGCCCAGAAGCCCGATACGCTGGCCGGGGCCGGCAAGAGGATAACCTTGTCTCATGGCCGACACCTAGGCCCCTCCGGCACGGCGCGCAAGCCGGGGGCGCATGGCCGCAGGGCAGGCCCGGCAGGACCCCGGCCTGACTGCAATCGGCAGATTGCGTCCGCCAGAACGGCTTTGTGCTGCGCATGGCTGCGTGGCAGGCCTGACGCGGGAAGGTGGTTGCGGGCAGGCGCGGCATGGAAAGGTGGTTGCGAGGCTCAGCGGCCGGTGAATTTCGGGGCGCGTTTTTCAAGGAAGGCCGTCACGCCCTCGCGGAAATCATGGCTGCGGCCGGCGCGGCCTTGCAGGCCGGCCTCGAGTTCCAGCTGGGCCGCGAAATCATTCGCACCCGATGCCCTGAGCGCCTCGCGCACCAGCAGATAGGCACCGGTCGCGCCGCTGGCCAGTTGGGCGGCGCGGGTGCCGACGGTTTCGGCGAATTCGGCATCGGGCACGGATTGCCAGATCATGCCCCAGTCGGCGGCCTGACGCGCGCTGATCTTTTCGGCGAAAAGCATCATCCCGGCCGCGCGGGCCTGCCCGACCAGACGCGGCAGTATCCATGTTCCGCCAGCATCGGGGATCAGCCCGATCCGCGTGAAGGCCTGGCTGAAACAGGCGCTGTCAGCGGCGATCACCACATCCGCCGCCAGCGCCAGATTGGCGCCCGCGCCTGCCGCAACCCCGTTCACCGCCGCAATGACCGGCACCTTGCACGCGATCACGGCATGCAGCATCGGTTCATATTCGCGCCTGAGCGTGCCCTCGATATCCGCCGCGGCCGAGGCATCGCCGAGATCCTGCCCCGAGCAGAAGGCCGGCCCCGCCCCGGTCATCACCACACAGCGCAGATCGGGCGGGATGGTGCTCAGCGCCTCGGTGATCTCGGCGCGCATCGTGGTATTGAGCGCATTCATCACCGCCGGGCGGTTCAGGGTCA
>JAUNTV010000043.1:2494-13303 GCA_030538515.1 Paracoccus sp. (in: a-proteobacteria) | reverse complement strand
GGCGTTTGCGCACCGGCTCCAGCCCCTCCAGCACCTCGATCGAGGCGGCGGAATAGCTTTTGTCGTCCTGCGTGCTGGGGAAAAGATCGTCGGCCATGGGCTGCTCGTTTTATCTGGTTTCGGCGCTTATCTCATGACTGGCGGGGCGCAAGCAAGGCTTAGGGGCGGGTTACTCGGGCTCGGCCAGGCGGGCCTGCCACATCTTCTGAAAGGCGGGGCGGGCCTGGGCATCGGCAAGCCATTGACGCAGCGCGGGAAAGCCCTCCATCAAGGGGGCGTAGCCCTGTGCGTAGCGGATCGTTTCGGCCATGGCGATATCGGCAAGGGTGAAGCGCGCGCCGACCAGATGGGCGTGGCGCGACAGGTGATCCTCGATCACCTTGAAGGGGCGGATCAGCCGCTCGGCGGCATGCGCGACCAGCGCCTGATCCTCGCCCTTTTGCGCATTGCCGGCATCATGCAGAAACAGCAGCGTCAGGGCATCGGGCTCGATGGCGGTGGCGGCGTAGAAGCTCCATTGCATCATCAGCGCGTCTTCCGCGCCGTCCATGGGGCCAAGCGGCGCGCCATGCTTGCGCCCCAGATGAAGATTGATCGCATAGGATTCCGCCAGCACCAGCCCCGCATCCTCGATCACCGGGATCGCCCCCGATGGCGAGAGGCGCAGGAAGCTTTGCGAATGCGTATTCAGCGGCGCGCCCGGCGCATCGGGATCGGCCAGCCGGTAGGCCTGAATGACGGGGATCTGCCGGAAGGGCAGGCCGATTTCGTGGCAAAGCCAGATGATGCGCGACGCGCGCGAGCGGGTGACGCCGTGAATGGTCAGCATGGTGCGAACTCCGTTGGATGCGGCCAGCCTAAGCCGGGCGCGCGCTGGCGGAAAGGGCGTGCCCGGCCCCGGAGCCTTTCTTTTTGGCGGTGGTTTGGTTAAGGTCACGCCAGCCGGCCCCGGCCGGAATTGATTCTTGATTTTCGTTTTTTCGTTTCGCAGGCTCTGGTATTTTGAATCACGTCACGAATATGGCCGTCTGGCAAGCCACCTGCCGTTTTTCCTGTGGCGGGGCCAGGTTTGACAATCAGGTGCTGGCGCGCAGCGATGAAAGTGGCGCCTTTCTGGCTTCTGCCGGGGCGCTGGCTGCGGCGCGGGGCTGGTCGCTGGACGGGTTTGCCCCCTTGGCCGCGCCGCCCCGTCCCTGCACCGATCCGGCGCTGATCGGCTATCTTGGCCAGCACGAGGCCGCCCTTCTGACGCCTGCCGGCCAGCCCATGGCCCATGTCACCCGCCTGACCGGGATCGAACCGCTGGATGCCCAGTTCGGGCGCTATCCCAAGCGCGACCTGCCCGAAGCGCTTGAGCCCTGGATTTTCGGCGCGGGCGGGCGGTTCTGCTATGCGCTGCTCGACGGGGCGAGGGTCGCGCAATTGCCCGGCATGCTGGCGGGCTCGCTGCTGGAACATGCGTCGCTTTTTCAGGGCAAGGCGCAGGCGGATATGGCTGAGGTCGCGCCCTATCTGGTGCGGCTTGAGCCATCATCCCCCTTTACGCGCAGGCTTTTCACCCGGCCTGGCGTGCTTGGCGGATT
The DNA here is from genome assembly GCA_030538515.1 of Paracoccus sp. (in: a-proteobacteria). Lineage (GTDB taxonomy): Bacteria > Pseudomonadota > Alphaproteobacteria > Rhodobacterales > Rhodobacteraceae > Paracoccus. The sequence continues at coordinate 11,720 of JAUNTV010000043.1, read as the reverse complement.
ATGGGGGCAAGAGGGCGGCGTGCTGCTTTTGTCGGATGCGCCGCTTGCTGACCTGCGCAAGCAGTTGCGCAAATATACCCGCATTCAGGGCGATGGGGGCAAATGGTTCTATTTCCGCTTCTGGGAGCCTCGGGTGTTCCGGGCCAATCTCAGCCAGTATGACGCGGCGACGATGCATGCCTTCCTTGGCCCGGTCGAGGCCGCGCTTTGCCCCGGCGCGGATGAAGACGAGATGCTGATCTTCGAAACGCCACCGCAGACGGAAGATATCACCGCATGAGCCTTGGCATGAAGCAACTGATGCCCGATAACACGCGTCTGGTCCTTCAGGCCGAGCGTTTCGCCAGATATCGGCAGCGCGCAGCCGGTTTCCTGCGCCAGCAATTGCCGTGGTTCACCCCTGCGGCCTTGCCCGACGACCGCCTGAACCGCGCCATTGCCGAGGCTTATGCCCTGTCGCATGCAGCCGGGCTGCGCGCCGAGGCGGACCACCTGAAATATCTTTACGCGGCGGGCTATTGGGGGATCGGCTTCGCCACCGATCCGCAATATGGCGCGGCGCTGGCAGAAGCAGGCTGCGGCGCGGACGGGCCGATGCCGATCGAACCTGCGCTGAAAGCGCTGGCGCGCTGGCAGGCGCCGATTGCGGGGGAACTGGCGGGCGAACTTTCTGGCGGGCAGGCGATTTTTCATGCGCTTCTGGATCTGGCCGAAGGGCCGCGCCCCACGCCGGACGGGCTGGCGGCGGGCATTGCCGTGATCTGGCCCGCCCGCGCGCGCCATCTGCCGGGCGGGGTTCTGGCGCAGGTGATCGCGGCGGCGGCGGCGGAATTCGCTGCGCCTCAGGCGGCGCTGAACGGTCAGGCCGTCCATGCCGTTCTGGCCCTGCATCTGGGCTGCGCCTTCCGGCGCGATCCCTTCCTGCCCTGGGCCGACAAGGCCGCATCCGACGGCTTCGAGTTGATCCGGGGCTTTACCGAATATCTCAAGATGATGGGGCAGGTGGCCGCATGATGAACAGATCCGATCTTCTGAGCAGGGTCGCCGCAATTGGCGCGGCACAGCTTATCTCGAAGTCGCCCGCGAATGTGGGGGCCGCGATCGAGGCCGCGAATATCATCACGACCCTTGCCGGGCGGACGGGTGGCACCGCTTCCAGCGCGGGGGCGGGCGCTGTTCTGGCGGGGCTTTCGGGGATTGGCGCGGCGGGCGCGACGGTCCTGACGCCTTCCGTGCCATCCGCCCCGGTCACCTCCCCTTTGCCGGCCGCCGCCTCTGCGCCCGCCATGCCTTCCGCGCCTGCGCCCGCTACGGCCGTGCAAGCCTCCGGCTCCGAGACGCTTCAGGCCGGCGATCCGTCGCGGCTCAGCACGGATTGCACCAATAAATGGCTGGTGATCACCGTTGATCGCCATACCAAGGTCGAATTCGGCAGGGTCTGGGATTGCACGCTCGGGCACCTCAGGATGGAGCTTTGGGACAGCCGCGATGCCGGTTCGGGCGATCTGATCATGTCCTGCCATACCGTCGAACGTGGTGCCGCGCGCAATCAACGGACCTCGAACAGCGCGACGATGATCCTTGCCGGGGAAGATTACGGCATCAATATCCATGCTGGTCAAGTGATGAAAACCTATAATTTTGTCGCGCAGAACGGCAGTGAGGACCGTAAGCCGCGCCCGGCGCTGGCGGTCTATGGCACGGGGCTTGGCGCGGTTGGCGCGCGCACGGGCATCTGCATCCATCACGGATCAAGCCATCGATGGTCGGTTGGCTGCATCCTTCTGACACCCACGCCCGGCAGTGCCTCGGGGGATCGCTGGCGGTTCGCTTTGGCACCAAGCCATGACACGCAGATGGAGTTCCGCCGCCATGTGCTGACCTTCGCGGGACTTTCCACCGCGCGCTCGCCCGCCGCATCCGGTGCCAGACGGCTGGACCGCGTGCGCCTTATCATCCGGGAGAGCTTCTGATGAGCAGCGTGGCCCTTTATCCCCGCCCGCATTACCAGAGCCTGCGCAACGCGATCGCGGAACTCTATGCCCTTTTCGCCGAACAGGAAATCGATGCGGCCAGGCTGAACGCGCGGCTGAGCGAGACGGTCGGCCGTGATCCTTTCAGCACGCTGATCCTGCTGCCCGATGGTCCGGGGGGCGAGGAACGGCAGGCGTTTCTGGCCCGGCTCGGGCTGGCGGCGGGCGAGGGCGGGGCCGACTGGCGCGCGGCCCTGGCCGGCGTGCTGGAGACCGCGCCGCTGCTTGGCCCCCCCGCCGATGAGGTTCAGACGCGCTTCGCCGCAGCCCTTCCGCTGACGCTTGGGGCATCCGAATGGCTGGCGCAGGTTCAGGCGATCATGACCGGGCTGGCGCTTGATGCAGGCTCGGACATGGCGAATTTCCAGCTTGCGGTCGCGGTTTCGCAGCAGCTTTCGGAACTGATGGGCTATCTCGATTACGCCCGCGCGTCCTCGCCGGGCTATATACCGCCGGGCGGCACGCCTGAGGAATGGGGCGAGGGCTATACCGGCGGGCGAATGCGCTTCATCGATCCTTTCGCGACCGAGCCTGCCCGTATCCGTGCCGCTCAGGTGGCGCTTCAGGCGGCGGAAGGCACGGATGGTCGCCTGCGCGCACAGCTTCTTGGCTGGCTGATCGATCCGAACTTCGAATATTATATGGGCGTGGGCCCCATGCCCGCCGAACTGCCCCCCGCCATGGCTGCGGCAGCCCCCGGCATGGCGCGCCTTTACGCCGAACTCATCCCTGCAATCATGGCCGATTTCGCCGGTCGCGAAGCCGAGATTCTGGCCGAATGAGCGGGGCGGGGGGGATCTATCTGGGCTGGATCGACGGGTCGGTCCATGGCGCGCGGGTGATCTTCGCGGGTCACGCCGACACGCCCGAGGCCCTGGCCCGCGCCTTGCCCGCCCCGCCCACGCGGGTTTACCCGCTTGCCGACTGGATCGAGACCGGCTTTGCCGATGATTTCTGCCCCGATCTGCCGCTGCGTATCGGCCCCGGTTCCCCGCCCATGCTGATGACCGCCGGGCCAAAGGGCTTTTTGCCCTATCAGCCCGCCACGGATGGCGGGGCCATCCTGGTTCAGGATCTGGGCGTGATCGCCCCGCTCGGCGATGCGATCGGGGCCGAGCGGCTGGATTGCCCGCCCGCGCTTGCCCCCGTCTTTTTCGACGGGCCGGACCGCCGCCTTTACGCCGTGATCGATGCCGCGCTGATCCCCGAACTGCTGCCGCGCCTTGAGGCCGAGGGGCTTCGCGCCGAAAGTCTGTTTCAGGGCAAGGCCAATGAGAACCTTTCCGATGTCGCGCCCTGGCTGGTCGAACTGCCCCCCGGCACGGATTGCCTGCGCCGGCTGATGACGGCCTCGGACCGGGCCGGGCGGGGCTGGTATGGGGCGGATGCGGCGCTGTTTCTTCACAGTGGTGCCGGTTTCGACGGGCTGCGCCGGCATTTGCGCAAATTCACCAAACTGGCGGATGAGGACGGGCAGTGGATGTTTCTGCGCTTCTGGTCCGAACAGTTCCGCGACTATCTGACCCACCAGCCCGACCCGCCGCTGCCCGGCGCGTTTTTCGACCGGATCGAGGCGCTTTTCATCCGCCTGCCGGGGGATCGCTGGCAGCGTCTGGCTGCCCGGCGCGCCATTGCCGGTGATCGCGCGCGCTTTCTGCCCGCCTTTCGCGCCCATGCCCGCTTTCTTCTGCGCCGCCGCTTTACCGCGCGTCTGGCCGATGAACTGGCCGCGACCATGATTGCGCCGCCGTCACCGGCGCGGCTCTCGGCGCTTTATGCGCAGGCCCGCGCGCAGGGCTTCGCCAGCGAGCGCGCCATTCTGTTTTACGTCGAAACCCTGCTTCTGGCGCGCAGGCTCGGTCTTTCCGAAGCCGCCGTTCTGGCCCATCCCGAAGCGCGGGACAGTCAATTTTACAGCGATGTCGGTCGTGCCCGCGCGCTGCGCAGCTTGTTGAAATCATTGGAGGCAGCATGAGCGAAGAAGATTTCTCGCCCGGTCAGGACCCCGAAAATCAGGCTTATCAATGCACGGCGGATGTCATCCCCATCCTGCCCGTGCGCTTCGCGCTTCTGCCTTACGACAATTTTCGCACCCCCACGAAACCCACCGGCATCCGCGCGCCGGGCGATTATCTGCTGCGCCTGCTGCGTCAGGGTTTCGTCTATATCTATATCGAGGCCCCGGAAGAGACCGGCGGCGCGACAAGCCGCGACGGAATCTGGTATAATTTCCGCCATATGACCAGTGATGGCGACGCCAATTCGGCGGCCACCCCGGCGCGTGTCCAAAGCGATGCGCGTTCCTTCAACCGTTTCGTGAAATATGAATGGAACAGGCCCTACGGGGCGGGCGACTGGACCTATTCCGGTGAGACGCATGGTTATTGCTGGGTTCCGAAATGGGCCAGCAAGATCTGGATCGCCTACAGCGAATATGCCTGGCCGCCAGAGTTCTTCCGCAAGGCCCATGCTCAGGCCTATCGCGAGAAGATCATGACCCCGGTGACGCTGCGCGGTCACAATGAATGGGCCGCCATGATCGGCGAGGCCCCGGAACTGGTCGAGGAGTTGAAAGACCCCGCGCAGGTGCAGAGCACCAGGCTGGCGCGGCTGCACACCTCGCAGACCGGGTTCGAATCGGTCACCCGCTGGGACCGGCCGATTTCGGGGGGGAACGGGGATTGCGTGGCCCTTGTGGCGGTTCGCGATCCGGTGGGCGATATCGCTGATATGGCCCATCGCTCCGAACAGATCCTGACGGGTTATCTCCGCAAGGCGCAGGAATTCATCTACCCGCTGACCATCGGGTATCTGTGCGATGCCGTCAAGGATTCCGTTCCCAAGCGCGACGCGTGGTGGGATCGCGCTCGCTGGGCCAACAAGCCCGCGCTCGCGCCGGGCTGGCAGGCCGATTATCTGGGCCTGCAAAGCATGGTCGAGAACCGGATCGGCTTTATGCCCGAACTGACCGAGGGGATCGTGCGCCATATGTGCGACGAGACCGATCACATGATTGGCAAGCTGCTGACGCTGGCCGTCGAGGCTTTCGACGAAACCGACGACCCCGAGGGCCATATCGCCGAATATTACATGAGCCTGCTGTCGATCCCGCTATGCGGGCTGGCCACGACGCAGGAAGGGACCGATCTCATACGCGGGGCCCTTGGTGCGCTGGATGTCGATACGCGCGGCCTGCCGGGGTTCACGAAATGGCTCGGGCAGGTGCATACCATCTGGGGGGCGATGAAGACAAAGCCCTTCGAGCGGTTGCGTCAGGCGCAATACAGCTTCCAGATCACCTTCGAGGCATTCGCCGTCCCGCTTTCGATGCAGATCGCACATGGCACGCAAAGTCTGATGACCTGGCAGGACGCGCTGGATGCGGGCTTTCGCCAGAGCGAGGGGCAGCGGCTGGTGATCGGCACCTCGCGCCGGTCACTCAGCGAGGCGCTTGATCTTCTGCAAAACAACCATGATGGCGCGCGCACGGGCTATACCGCCTCGGATATGGCGGCAGATATGAGCAGAAGCGGCAGTTCCAGCCAGTTGCGGGTGACGCGCATCGTCAACGCGGGGGAAGGGGCGGATGTGCCTTTCGTGCGCACCATGGCAACGATGTCATTTTCCGGCGATGCCGCCGATCTGGAACGGATGCTGCGGATGGAAGGACGCATTCTGCGCGCCGAGGCGATTCACCAGGGACTAGGTATCTTCCTGTCCAGCCTGGCGCTTCACAATGTTGTCTTTGCCTATCGGCCCCCCGGCACGCTTTTCAAGGACGATGCCTTCACGGAATTAATGCTCTCGCAGGGGGTGCAGCTTGCATCGGCGACGGCTTCGGTCGCGGCGGCGGTGCATTCGAGCTACAAGCTTCTGGTGGCCTCGCGCCAGACTGGCGCACAGATCACGGCGCAGGTCTCGGAAACGGCGCTGGAAACGGTTCTGCAACGTTCGGGTGCCGTTGCCAGAACGAGCGCTACAAACGTGGCCTCTGCCGGCACGAGCCGGGCTGCGCGCGGCGCGGCGCTGGTCGGCAAGGTGCTGAAAACGCATGGAGTTGTCGCTACAGCCTATCTGGTGGGCGCGGCCACCAATGTTGCCGGGATATTGCGCGGCAATGCGCGTTCAGACCGCGCCGAGGTCTGGAGCAACGCCCTTATGCTGATCGGCGGGCTGCTGATGTTCCCTTTGGCAGGCTGGCTTGTGGCCAGCATTGGTGCGGTCATTCTGGGCATCGGCTTTCTGGTCTCTCTGGGGGGCTACAACTCGCTTGAGGATATCGTACGGGTCAGCTTCTGGGGCTCGCATGACGAATACTGGGGTGGAAAGCGCCCGGCCACGAAGGCCGAACAGGTCTGGCAATCGCGCAATCTGCCCGATCCCTATAAAAGCCACTTTGAGGATGAGGTGGCGTTGTTCGCCGAACTGACCTGGCTGCCCGAGATCACCAACCCGACAGATGGCGATAGCGAGATCATCATCCGCAGCGGGGCAATCCCGGTGCATGGGCTGGATGCCGTCAGTGTCAGGGTGTTCCGGCTTGATCCCGCCTCCGACATGAGTGGCATAGTAACCACTGTGCCGAATTTCAGGCGAAGGTTGGTTCCGGGCACGGATGCCATGGTCATCACCATCCCGCCGCAGCGTGACGAAGCGTTCCATATCAGAACAGAGAAGGTGCGGGTCTCGGCCTCGGTGCGCGGGCCGCGCAGCGGCTATTCGACCCCCACGGTGTCCAAGGACTTCGACAACCCCTGAACCGGCGGGAACTCTTGAGTGCTGGAAGCCCACCGGTCCTGCTGGCGGGTTCGGGGATGTAAGTGTTTTGCAAAGAAGAAGCCGGCTGCGGGTAGCGGGCAGGCTCAATCCCAGTCGCGCGCGCCGGTGCCGGTCAGTTCGGCGATGCTGCATAAGCCTTCGGCGCGGGCGCGGGCGTCAAGGGCCAGTGCGATTTCGGATGCCAGCGAAAACCCCTGATAGATCAGCGCGGAATAGATCTGGACGGCGCTGGCGCCTGCGCGGATCTTCTGCCATGCGTCGTCGGCGCTGGCGATCCCGCCCACGCCGATCAGCGGGATATGCCCGCCCGTCATGCGGTAAAGACGCGCCAGAACCCGGGTCGAGCGCGCCATCAGCGGGCGACCCGACAGCCCGCCCGTCTCGGCGGCATGGGGGCTTTGCAGCCCCTCGCGCGAAAGCGTCGTATTGGTGGCGATGATCCCATCCACGCCAAGCGATTTCGCGACATGGGCGATATCGGCAAGTCCCGCGTCATCCAGATCGGGCGCGATTTTCAGAAAGACCGGGCGCGGCTGGGGCAGGGCATTGCGCGCGGTGATCACCCCGTCAAGAAGGGCCGCCAGCGCCTCGGCCCCCTGAAGATCGCGCAGCCTTTCGGTATTGGGCGACGAGACGTTGACGGTCAGGAAATCCGCGGCAGTGCCGGCCAGGCGCACGACCTCGGCGAAATCGGCGGCGCGGTCGGTGCTGTCCTTGTTGGCCCCGATGTTCAGCCCCACCGGAATGCCGGGGCGGCGCGCGCCAAGCCGGGCGGCGATGGCGGCCGCGCCTTCATTGTTGAAGCCGAAGCGGTTGATGATGGCCGCGTCCTCGGTCAGGCGGAACAGGCGCGGGCGGGCATTTCCGGGCTGCGGGCGCGGCGTGGCGGCCCCGCATTCCAGAAAGCCGAAACCCGCCTTCATCAGCGCGCCCACCGCACGCGCATTCTTGTCATAGCCCGCCGCCAGCCCGACGGGATTGGGCAGGTCCAGCCCGGCAATCCGGCTGCGCAGGCGCGGGGTCGTGACCGGCGCGCCCGGCAGCGGCACCAGCCCGCAGGACAGCGCGCGCAGGGACAGGTCATGGGCGGTTTCGGGCGGCAGGCAATGCAGCGCGCGCAGCCCCAGCCGCTCGACCAGGTTCATGCCAGATCCCCCAGGTCGCGCGCCGTGGCCCCATCGGGAAGCGCGCGGGAAAAGATCACCTCCTCCATCCACAGCGCCCTGTAAAGATGGGGAAAAAGCAATCCCCCGCGCGACGGCTCCCAGATCAGCGCATCGCCCATGGTGGCGGTGTCCGCGCCCAGAAGCCACAGGCCGCTTTCACCGGAAAAATGCTTTTCAAGCGTGCCCGGCAGGGTCTTGGCGGTGGAAAAATGGATATAGCCATCCGCCAGATCGACCGGCGCGCCCATCGTCCGGCGATCCTTCTGGAACTGGTCCCATTCCGGGCCACGAAGCAGTTTGTATATCATCATCGCATGATGTTTTCCGCTGTTGGTGCTGCCGGGTCAAGGGGGCGTATAGGGGCGGGGGTGTATCGGGATTTGACCTGAGCGCCGCCGCGCGGCAAGCTGCGCGCACCCGTGACCCCCCAACAGGAGTTTCCGATGTTCCCTTCCCGTCTCATGGCCCCGGCGCTGATGACCTCAGGCGCGGTTCTGGCGCTGCTTGCCGGCACCGCGCAGGCCGAATCGGTGCTGCATATCCTGCATACCAATGATTTTCACAGCCGCGTCGAATCGATCAATCGCTTCGATGCAACCTGCGACGCCGAGACCGAGGAAAAGGGCGAATGTTTCGGCGGCACCGCGCGGCTGGCTGCGAAGCTGGCGGAACTGCGCGCGGAATTCGATGCCGCAGGCGAGCCGGTGATCCTGCTGGATGCGGGCGACCAGTTTCAGGGCAGCCTGTTCTACACGACCTATAAGGGCAAGGACACGGCCGAATTCATGAACCGGCTTGGCTATGACGCCATGGCCGTGGGCAATCACGAATTCGATGACGGCCCCGAGGCGCTTGCCGCGCTGATCGATGCGACGGATTTCCCCATTCTGGCCGCCAATATCGATGTCAGCCAGTCCAATGTGCTGAAGGACAAGCTGCTGGATTCGGTGGTGATCGATCTGGGCGGCGACAGGATCGGGGTGATCGGCGCGACCACCATCGATACGCCCAATGTCAGCTCTCCGGGTGCTGCGGTGATCTTTCAGGACGAGGCCGAGGCCGTCGCCGCCGAGGTCGAGCGCCTGACCGCCGAGGGGGTGACGAAGATCATCGCGCTGACCCATATGGGCTATGACCGCGAACAGGAACTGGCCGCGAAAGTGCCGGGGCTTGATGCCGTGGTGGGCGGGCACAGCCACACCTATCTGTCCAGCACCGATGAAAACGCCGCCGGCCCCTATCCGACGA
>JAUNTV010000043.1:0-2484 GCA_030538515.1 Paracoccus sp. (in: a-proteobacteria) | reverse complement strand
GGGTGCCGGTGGTGCAGGCGGCATCCTATGGGCGCTGGCTTGGCCATCTGAAGCTGACCTTCGATGATACGGGCAATGTCATCAAGGCCGAGGGCGCGCCGATCCTTCTGGATGCCTCGGTCACGCCGGATTCGGATATTCTGGCGCGCATTCAAGAACTTGGTGCCCCGATCGAAGAGTTGAAGACCCGCATCGTCGCCGAAATCGCAACCCCGATCGGGGCCGAGCGGACCGACTGCCGGGCGCGGGAATGCGTCATGGGCTCGGTCGTGGCCGATGCCATGCTGGAGCGGGTGAAGGATCAGGGCGTCCAGATCGCCATCCAGAATGGCGGTGGTCTGCGCGCGGCCATCGATGCCGGGCCGGTGACCATGGGCGAGGTGATCTCGGTCCTGCCGTTCCAGAACACGCTGTCGACCTTCGTGCTGAAAGGCTCGGACGTGCTGGCGGCGCTGGAAAACGGTGCCAGCCAGATCGAGGATGGCAGCGGGCGGTTCTCGCAGGTGGCGGGGCTGAAATATACCGTCGATCCCGCCGCCGAGCCGGGCCAGCGGATCAGCGCGGTCGAGGTCATGCAGGACGGGGAATGGGTGCCGCTTGATAGGGAAGCCGATTACGGCGTGGTCTCGAACAACTTCATGCGCGCCGGTGGCGACGGCTATGAGGTGTTCCAGAGCAACGGCCGCAATGCCTATGATTTTGGCCCCGATCTGGCCGATGTCCTGGCCGAATATCTGGCGCGCCAGCCTGCGGGTTTCGCGCCCGCGCTTGACGGGCGCATCACCGTGACCGGGGAGTAGCAGCGCCCCTTTGCACGCACGCGCGTCCGCCCCGGCCTGATCGCCGGGGCGGACGCCTTGTTCTGGCCGTTCCGACGCGCTTTGCGGCACCAGCCACAAGAAGCTGCGCCTTCCGGCTGGCCCTGTCGGTCAGTTTACCGAATTGCGCGGGATCACCCCGCGAAACGCGCCGCCGCATGATCCGACCTGCACCGGCCGCGCGGGGATAATAAAAGTGGAAAGCAGGGCGGAGAACTGTTAACCCTAGGTTAAGTGTTTCAGGTTTTCATGCCGCCTCGCATGAGTGGTTTTCATGTCCTCGACCCTTGCCGGTTCGCGCCGTCGCATGACTGATCCGATCAGCCCCCGGCGGTGCCTCTGGCGGGGTTTTGCGGGGGTTCTGGCGGCGGCTTTCCTGCTTCCGGGCGCGCCGGTCCATGCGCAGGGCGGGGATTACGTGATTGCCGTCGGCGATCAGTTGCAGCTTGATTTTCTGGATGATGACGCCGATGCCTTCGCGCTGACCGTGGGCGGGCAGGGCGAGGTGCAATTGCCCTTCCTGGGGGCCGTGGCAATCGCGGGCGAGGATCTGGCGGGCGCGCATGCGCGCATCTTCGCCCGCTATCAGGAGCAGGGGATATTCCTTGATCCCCGGTTTGACCTGTCGATCCTCAGCATGCGTCAGGTCTCGGTCATCGGGGATGTGCAATCGCCGGGCTTTTTCGATTACCGTCCGGGGTTGCGCGTCGAACAGGCGGTCGGGCTGGCCGGTGGCAGTTTCCACGAGCAAAGCAGCGAAGAACAGCGCGCGCTTCTGCGCGTCTCGCTGGAGGGCGAGCTGGAGGCCAACGACAGCGCGCAGCTTCGCCTTGCCGTCACCATGGCGCGGCTGAATGCGCAGCTTGCCGGGGCGGTGTCGGTCGCGCCCGAAAACCTGTCGCTGCCCGCCGAAATCGCGCCCGATCCGGCGCTGCTTCAGGCGCTTCTGGCGCAGGAAAGCGCGATCATCGCCGCCGAGATCGCGCATTTCGAACAGGACCGCAGCCTGATTCGCACCGCCATCGCCGAAGCCCGCAGCCAGATCGGGCTGATCGAGGAACAGATCGTCGCGCAGGGCGCGTTGATCAGAACCTATGATGACGAACTCTCCAGCTCCGAGACCCTGAGTGATCGCGGCCTTGTCACCGCGCCGGTGCGCGCCCGGCTTCTGCGTCAGGTGGCCGATGAACATAATGCGCTGCTCAGGCTGGAAACCACGCTGGCCGCGACGCGGCGCGACCTGACCGGGCTGGAACGCGAGGAGCTGGCCGTGCAGTTCAACCGTCAGCAGGGCTGGCGCGAGACCCTGAACAATACGCAGCTGGAAGCCGCCCGGCTGCGCGCCGCGCAGGAATCGCTTGAGGGGCGGATCGCGCTTCTTGACACATGGTCGCGGCGCGGGCTGGATACGGCGCGCGGCACCCGCGTAAGCTATCAGCTGCGCCGCGAAACCCCCGACGCGGGCCTTGTGACGCTGGACGTGATCGAGACCGACCCCCTTCAGCCCGGCGATGTGCTGATCGTGCGTCAGGAGCGTATCCGGGGCTTCGATGCCGGGCTTCGCGCGCCAGCCGCCACGCTGCTGCCTTCCCCGGCCTTGGCCCCGGCGCTGCCCGTGGCCGGGCCGCCAGTGACGGAACCCGGCGCAGAACCGCCGCCCCCGGAA
>JAUNTV010000444.1 GCA_030538515.1 Paracoccus sp. (in: a-proteobacteria) | reverse complement strand
AGGGGGCGATCTCGATACTGCGTTCGCAGCACATCCCGGTCCTGGGGGTCCAAACGCCGCGCCTACCCGGGCGCGGCGGGCGGGCTTTCGTAAGGGCCCGGACGGGGCCACCATCTGGCCCGAGCCATAGGGCCTATCCCGGCCCCCCGTCAACCGGCAGCGGTCAACGGTCAACGGTGCCTGAACGATCAGGCGCTGTCAGCGGCTTCGGCCCGGCCGGTCTGCCGGGTCGGCCCGCGCGGCATGGCATCGCCCGGATGCCGGATGACGCATCAGCCAATATGACCCTGTCAGGATGCCCTTTCATCGTGACGAGGCGGCCCGGACATCTGCCGCGCCCCGCCGAAAGGAAGGGGCGCTGCGCGCTTCACGATATCTCTGGCCGCTGCACGGAAGGGCGGGCGCGCCCCGGCCATGCGCTGATCCCGGAAAACCGCGCGAAGACCGGGCCGGTAATGCCCACCATGGGCAAGGGCCGGTGGCAGGCGGGCACGATCACCGGGCGGCTTTCCGTTCGTTCCGCTACGCGCTTTCCGCCCGCCCCTTGCGCAGCCGTCCGGCAAGGGTCGCGCCGTAGAAGGCCAGCGTCCCGGCGCGGGTCTGGCGGCGGATGCCAAGGCCGCGCATGATCGCCGCCGCGCGCGGGCCGGGGCGCGAGATCGCATCCGAGAAGGTTTTCAGGACCCTGCGGTTTTCTTCGGTCAGTTCGGTCTCGACAGCCAGAAGAGCCGCCACATTCGCCCGCAACCAGCCGCCGAAATCCCCGGCGAAAAGCTGGCCGAGCCGGGCGCGCATGGCGGCCAGCGTGTCATTGCGGCCCTTGAGATTGTCGCCGTGCTGGCGGTAAAGTAGCACCTCGGCATCGTCGCGGATGATGGCCCTCCCGGCCCCGGTCACCAGTTGGTAAAGCCACCAGTCATGGGCCTCGATCCCGGCGGCCATTGCTGCCGGGGCGGCGCGCGCGGCCAATGCGACCGTCGCGGGCGGCAGAAGAAGGGTGTTCCCCGCCGTCAGCGCCTGAATCAGCGCGTTGCGGAAATCGAACGGGCCGGGAAAACGGCGCGAGGGCCTTATCGGCCGCAGATCCGCATCGCAAATCGTGGTGCGCGCGCAGTAAAGCCCGGCCCCCGGCCTGGCCTTCAGCGCATCCAGCGCGCGTTCCAGCTTGTCAGGATGCCAGAGATCATCCTGATCCGAAAAGGCCAGGTATTCGCCCGCCCGCGCCTGCGCGATCAGCGACAGGAAGTTCCGCGTCGCGCCCGCCTGCGGCCCCGTCACCAGTTCGACCTGCCCCGGCGGACGGCGGGCGGCGAAATCACGCAGGATCTGCGGCCCTTCGTCGCGCGAACCATCGTCCGAGACCACCAGCCGCCAATCGTCATGGCTTTGCGCGGCGATACTGTCCAGTTGCGCCCCGATATGCGCGGCGCCCTGATAAAGCGCCAGTCCGATCATCACCCGCGCCAAATGCCGCCCCCCCGACCGCCAGAACCCGGCCAGAAAGGCCACCTGCCGCTTGTGCCGTGTCGGGGCGGGGCTGCGCAAGCCTTCCGGGGGCCCGGACCAGCACGCGCAGGCCGGCCTTCTGGCCGCGCAGCCGGGTTTTCCGGCCCCCTTCACTGACCGGCAGCGGCCTGAGCCACCCCTTTTCGCGGGCCATGCGACCTGCCCCGCCCCTTTGGCCGCTCTGCCGCTCTGCCGTTCT
>JAUNTV010000443.1 GCA_030538515.1 Paracoccus sp. (in: a-proteobacteria) | reverse complement strand
AGAACCGCCATGACCAGAAGCATCATCGGCACGACGGCGGCAATCGGCTGCTGGCTTTCGGCAGAGTTCTCGACCGTGCCGCCGACGCTGATCTTCACGCCCTGCGGCAGCCCTTCTTCGAAACCGGCGATGCGGTCTGCCAGATCGGCCACCAGCGTCGCGGGCTGGTCACGGGTTGCGATATCGGCCTTGACCGTTACCGTGGGCATGCCGTCGCGTTGCAGGATCAGGGGTTGTTCGGTGCCGTATTCCACCCGCGCAAGGCTGGCCAGCGGGATCGGCGTGCCCGAAGAGGTCGAAAGTTGCAGGTTGCGCAGCGTATCGATCGACGAACGCTCATCGGCATTACCGCGCGAGACGACATCGATCAGGAATTCCCCGTCGCGAAGCTGCGTCACCGTATAGCCCGAAAACAGCATCGACAGCGCGCCCGCGATATCGGCGGAACTGATCCCCAGCCGGCGCGCCTCGTCTTGCAGCACGTTCAGGCGCACCGTCCGGGCCGGTTCGTTCCAGTCAAGCGCCACGTCGCGCAGGCGCGGCTCCTGGGCCATCAGCGCGGCCAGACCGCGCGCGGCCTCCAGCGTGGCGTTGATATCGCGCCCGGTGACGCGATATTGCACGGGCTTGCCGACGGGCGGGCCGATTTCAAGGTTCTTGACATAGATGTTTTCGCCGATGAACACGTCATTGGCCAGATCATGCAACCGCGCCTTCACCCGGTCGCGCGCCGCCAGATCGGGCGTCTGGATCAGTATCTGGCCCATATAGGGCCCGGCGGTCGGCACATCCATCGCCAGCACGAAACGCGGCGCGCCCATCCCGATATACGATGTCCAGAACAGAACATCGGGGTCTTCGGCCAGATGGCTTTCAAGCCGGGTGAACACGTCCTCGGTGGCGGCGATGGAGGCGTTATGGCGCAGCTCCACATCGACCAGCACCTCGGGCCGGTCCGAGGTCGGAAAGAACTGCTGCTCGACGAAGCGCATCCCCCAGATCGAGGCGCCAAAGACCAGCACCGTCAGCGCGATGGTCAGCCATTTGAAGCGCATCGCGGCATAAAGCACGACATGGAAGTTGCGGCGCAGCCAGCCCGGCCGCTCGGGTTTGTGTTTCATCTTTTTGGGCAGGAAGGTCACGCCAAGGATCGGCGCGAACAGCACCGCGACCACCCAGCTGACCACCAGCGAGACCGCGATGACCACGAAAAGCGAGAATGTGAACTCGCCCGCATCGGAATTGTTCAGCCCGATGGGGATGAACCCCGCCACCGTCACCAGCGTGCCCGTGAGCATGGGAAACGCGATCGAGGTCCATGCGTAAGACGCCGCATCCGTCAGCGTCTCGCCCAGTTCCAGCCGCGAGATCATGGTCTCGATGGCGATCATCGCGTCATCGACCAGAAGCCCAAGCGCGATGATCAGCGCCCCAAGCGAGACCCGTTGCAGCGTGATCCCGTAATAATCAAGGAAAACGAAGGTGATCGCCAGAACCAGCGGGATCGTCATGGTCACGACCATGCCCGCGCGGAAGCCAAGGCTGATGAAGCTGACGACCAGAACGATGGCCACGGCTTCCACCAGAGCCTGCACGAAATGGCCGACCGCATCACGCACGACATGGGGCTGATCGGCGAATTTCGCCATCTCGATCCCGATGGGCAGTTCTGCGGCGACCCCGGCCATCAGCGCATCCACCTGCGCGCCGAAATCAAG
>JAUNTV010000442.1 GCA_030538515.1 Paracoccus sp. (in: a-proteobacteria) | reverse complement strand
GCCCACTTCGCTGTCGATGGCGCGAACGGTGGTGGTGTCGCGCCCGTCGATGCGCGCGCCGCCCGCGATCACGTCACCGCGCAGAATATCGGATTCCAGCTTCTTCAGCGCCGAACCCAGATTGGCGTCAAGCAGTTCGTCTTCGGTCAGCCCGGCCTTGATCGCGGCCTTGGCAGCGGCGACGGCATCGACGCGCTCGCCCTTGTCGCGGATCGCATAGGCGGCGCGCATCGCGGTCTCGCCAAGCGCTTTCACGCGGGCGTAAAGCACGCTGTAATCGGGGGACTGGAAGTCGAAGGGTTCCTTGGCGGCATCTTCGGCGAAGCTGATGATCAGATCGATGACCGGCTGCATCGCTTCATGGCCGAACTTCACGGCGCCAAGCATTTCGTCCTCGGTCAGCTCATAGGCTTCCGATTCGACCATCATCACGGCGTCCTTGGTGCCGGCGACGACCAGATCAAGGCGCTGTTCGGGGTTGTTGCGCAGCTGATCCATGTCCTGAACCTCGGGGTTCAGCACATAATCGCCATCGGTGAAACCGACACGGGCAGCCCCGATCGGGCCCATGAAGGGAACGCCCGAAATGGTCAGCGCGGCGGATGCGGCGATCATGGCCACCACATCGGGGTCATTGACCAGATCATGGCTGAGCACGGTGCACATCACCAGAACTTCGTTCTTGAAGCCGGGTGCGAAAAGCGGGCGGCAGGGGCGGTCGATCAGGCGCGCGGTCAGCGTTTCCTTTTCGGACGGGCGCGCCTCGCGCTTGAAGAAGCCGCCGGGGATCTTGCCGGCTGCGTAATATTTTTCCTGATAGTGGACCGTAAGCGGGAAAAAGTCCTGGCCCGGTTTCGGCTCGCGTGCGAAGGTCACATTGGCCATGACGCTGGTTTCGCCAAGGGTGGCGATGACACTGCCGTCGGCCTGACGGGCAACCTTGCCGGTTTCCAGGGTCAGCGTTTCTTGCCCCCACTGGATCGATTTCTTCACTTCTTGAAACATCTGAATTCCTCTTGGGATCTGCCGGCCCTCCGGCTGTCCCCGTTCATATGGCGGCCCCATTGCCGCCGCCCCCAATCCTTATGCGTCGCCCCGGGGCCGGGCATCACGTCACAGATTGCAGCGCCTTACAGGAAAATGCGCGCTTTGGGAAGGCCCGAGCAAGCCGGGGACAGCGCGCCCGCGACCTGCGCGCGCCCATATCTTCCCCGCTTGCCCCGCCGTCGGTCGCGCGGCATGATCCGGGGATGAGTCACCCGCCTTTTCACGACCCCGACCATTACCCGCGCCTGCAAATCCGGCTTTATCTGGCACCGGATGTCTGGATCGGGCCGGGCAAGGCCGATCTTCTGGAACTGATCGCCGCGACCGGATCGATTTCGGAAGCCGGGCGGCGGATGGGGATGAGCTACAAGCGCGCCTGGTCGCTGGTCGAGACGCTCAACAGCACTTTCGCGGCACCTCTGGTCGCGCGTGTGCGCGGCGGTGCGGGCGGGGGCGGCGCAAGGCTGACACCCATGGGCGAGCAGGTGCTGGCCCATTTTCGCCGCATCATGGCCGAGGCCGGGGCTGCCGTGGAAGACAGCAGGGCGGCGCTGATGGCCCTGCGGGCCGGGCCCGGCGCATCAGGGGACGCCTGATGCGAAAAGGGCGCCGGATCAACGGCGCCCTTCCCCGAATGTTTTCCGGTTCATTACTCAATAAAACAGATTACTCGC
>JAUNTV010000441.1 GCA_030538515.1 Paracoccus sp. (in: a-proteobacteria) | reverse complement strand
ATCCGGCAGGGGCGCGCCGGGCATCCCCGCCTTCGCCGGCCCCGACCTGGACAAAGCGCTTGCGCGGGCCGATATCCTTGTGCTGCTTCTGCCCGATACCGCCGGAACGCGCGATCTCATGGATGCGGCCCGGCTTTCGCAACTGCCGCAAGGGGCATGGATCATCAACCCCGGACGCGGCACGCTGATCGTCGATCAGGCGCTGCTGGCGGCGCTTGACGCGGGCCATATCCGTCACGCCGTGCTGGACGTGTTCCGCAATGAGCCCCTGCCCCCGGACCACCCCTACTGGGCGCATCCGCGCGTGACGGTCACACCGCATATCGCATCGGAAACGCGGGTCGGCACGGCCTCGGCACTGGTGGCGGAGAACCTGCGCCGGGTCATGCGCGATGAGACCCCGCTGCATCTGGTGGACCGCATCAAGGGCTATTAGCAGCCCTGAAATCACCCCTGAGCGGTTCCTTCCTTGCCACAAGGGGAAACCCGCGCCAAAGGAGGCCGGTGACGCGGGCGTGTCACGGGCTCGGGGCCGAAGGGGCGGGCCCACGGGGGGCGAGCAGCGCCGTTGCCATCCCGTCCAGATCGGAAAGCACGCAGGCAGCGCCGACAGCACTCAGGCGGCGCGCCTGTTCGTGGCGGATGCCCGCCAGATGGCTGCCCCCGGTGAAGCCCACCGCCCGCATGCCGGCTGCGACCGCGCCGGTGATGCCATGGGGCGCATCCTCCATCACCGCGCAGGCGGCGGGCGGCAGGTCCAGCCCCTTGGCGGCGAGTTGAAAGAGATCGGGCGCGGGCTTTCCACGCGCGACCTGATCGGCGCTGAAGGCGCGGCCCTGGAAGCGCGCGGCCAGCCCCGATATCTCCAGCGTCGCCGCCAGCCTGCGCAGCGATCCCCCCGTGGCAATCGCCACCTGAATGCCGCGTGCTGCCAGATCGTCCAGAAGCGCCGGAACGCCGGGGATCAGCCGCAATTCACCCGGATAGCGCGCCAGCAGCCGGTCTTCGAAACGCATAATGAAATCGGGCGATACCGGGCGCGCGATCGAGCGCGCAAGGCGGTCCACGATAGACTGGATCGAAACGCCCAGAACCTCGCGCCGCAGGGTATCGGCTGTGGTCGGCATGCCCTCGGCACTCATTTCCGCGGCAAGGGTTTCCAGCGACATGACCTCGCTGTCGACAAGGCAGCCATCCAGATCGAAGATCACCGCCCTGATCGCAGCCATTCAGCGCCCCGTGATCCGCTTTTCGCTTTGCCGGTCGAACAGATGGACATGCGCCGGATCGATCACGAACCCGACCTGCTGGCCCGGCTCGGCCCTGATCCTGTCCTTGACCACCGCATCGATCAGATCACTGCCGACGCGGGCGAAGACCTGCGTTTCCGATCCGGTCGGCTCGGTCACGACGACATTGACCGGGATGCCGACCGGGCCGATGCCGATATGTTCGGGGCGGATGCCAGAGGTCACGGCCGTCCCGTCGGGCAGATCGATCGCGGGCACCGGCAGATCAAGGCCGGAATCGGTCGAGAACACCCGCCGCCCGTCCCGCGTGGCCATGGTGCCATGCAGGAAATTCATCGAGGGTGAGCCGATGAAGCCCGCCACGAACACGCTTTCGGGATGGTCGTAAAGATCCAGCGGCGCGCCGATCTGTTCGACCCTTCCATCCTTCATGACCACGATCTTGTCGGCCATGGTCATCGCCTCGATCTGGTCATGGGTG
>JAUNTV010000440.1 GCA_030538515.1 Paracoccus sp. (in: a-proteobacteria) | reverse complement strand
GGCGGGGGCTTCGGTCAGGACGGCGCTCATGCGGGGATCGCCTCGCGCAGGGTGACAGCCAGCCGGTTGCCATCCACGCCGAAAAGATGCGCCTGCGTAACGTCGAAGCCGATCCCGACCGTCTCGCCATCGTGGATCGCGCGGCGCATGTCGCCCGGCACGCGCAGGGTGACAGGCTGTTCGGTGGCCTGCGTCTGCAAGGAGACGAAGCGGTCAGCGCCGTGCATCTCGCTGCGGAGCACACGCGCGGCCATGCTGGTGCCGCCCGCGCCCGCAAGATGCAGGCTTTCGGGGCGCAGCCCCAGCATGGCCGGACCAGCCGGTGCGCCATCCGCGCGCAGGGGCAGGGTCTGGCCTTGCAGGCTGACCACGCCATGACCGTCCAGATCGACCGCGAACAGGTTGATCGTCGGACTGCCGATAAAACGCGCAACGGTCAGATTGGCGGGCTTGTGATACAGCTCATCAGGCGTGCCAAGCTGGATGATGCGCCCCGAATCCATCAGCGCGATGCGGTCGGACATGGTCATCGCCTCGACCTGATCATGGGTGACATAGATGAATGTCGCGCCCAGACGGCGATGCAGCCCGGCCAGTTCGTCGCGCATGTGATTGCGCAGCTTGGCATCCAGATTTGACAGCGGCTCATCCATCAGAAACGCCGCCGGGTTACGCACAAGGGCCCGCGCCAGCGCCACCCGCTGCCTTTGCCCGCCCGAAAGCTGCGCCGGCTTGCGGTCGAGAAGGGGCGCGATCTGCAAGGTCTCGGCGGCGCGGAGCACCTGCGCGTCGATCCGGCGATGCGTTTCGGACGCGCCGGGCACCAGCCTGCCGATCAGAGGCAGCCGCGCAAAGCCCGGCAGCGCCCGCATCCGCAAGGGCGTGGCGATATTCTGGCGCACGGTCATATGCGGATAAAGCGCGTAAGACTGGAACACCATCGCCAGATTGCGGTCGCTTGGGTCCGTGCCCGTCACATTCTGCGCCCCGATCCGCACCTCGCCGCTGTCGGGCGCTTCAAGCCCCGCGATGATCCGAAGCAGCGTTGATTTCCCGCAGCCGGACATGCCGACCAGTGACAGAAACTCGCCCGCACGGATATGCAGATCGATCCCCTGCAACACCGCACTGTTGCCGAATGCCTTCGTTATGCCAGTCAGTTCAAGAGATTGCTCAGACATCATCACGTCCCGTTAACGGCGCGTATGTGACGCAGCGATATGTCAGAGGGGTGACGGGTTGATGAAGCTTTGATGATGGCGCCGCGTTACGCCGCGAAGATGCGTGTCATCAACCCGGCGGGACGAAACGCAGGACGTTACCGCTGAGGCTCGGCATGACCGCCCGCCCGTCAGCTATGGGTGATTAATCCGCCAATTCATCACCCTGGGCCTTTGCGATCATGCTGAAGAGGCCTCAGAAGAGTTCGTCGCCAGCGTAGCCTTGCATTCCAGCCTCGACTGTTCCATGCCGTTGGCGTGGTTCCGGCTTCATCGGATGGGCATTCGCTGTGTCGGGTTGGTGTCAGATGTGTCGGTTATGGCGGGATGCCTTGGCCTGTCAGGCACGGGCCTCGCGGTGCAATGTTTCATATGTCGCAATCCCTTCGGGCAGCGCGTTGATGCCAAGGCCGGAGAGGTCGGGCAGGTGCCAGTTTCCGCCCCGCATATATGCCGCCAGATCGCCAAACTCATCCCGCAAGGGGGTGGGGTTGACATCGACCTCCAGCAAGCCCGGACCGCCTGCCGC
>JAUNTV010000439.1 GCA_030538515.1 Paracoccus sp. (in: a-proteobacteria) | reverse complement strand
CATCGCATCCAGAAGCGGCCAGTCGGCGATGGCGTCCGAGCCGTCGCGCATACCCTCGGTCATGATATTGGGATGCGCCATGGCGCCCGCGTCCAGATGGTCGCGCGAAAACGCCACCGGCCCGGCCAGTTCGCCATCGGCCACCATACGATTGACCGCGCGCGCCAGTGCCGTGCGCTCGCCATGGCCGAGCCATGCGATCCGCGCGGGCAGGCCCTCGAACGGGACATGGGCGCGCGCCAGCGCAATCCAGTTCGTCACGATCCGGTTGTCGGGGAACATCTTCAGCACCAGATCGTCAATCTTGCGGATATCCCCCGGATCGCCCGACAGGGCCATCCAGCGGAACGGGCCAATGGCGCGGGCGAACAGCGGGCGCAGATAGGCCTCGGTGAAGATGGGGATATCGAAGGCGTGTTCGACGCCGCCCGCCAGCGCCTGCGTGCGGATCAGATTGCCATTGTCGAAAACCTCGGCCCCGCGCGCCTGAAACGCCAGCATGGCGGCGACATGGCGCGCGATGCTGGCGCGGCCTGCCTCGATCAGTTCGGCGGGGTTCTGCTCGCGCAGGCGGGCCACGCGGTCAAGGTCGTAACCTGCCGGAACATAACCATAAACCAGATCATGCGCGCTTGTCTGATCGGTCACGATATCGGGGGTGATGCCGCGCGCCGCGATCTCGGGGTAGATTTCGGCGGCATTGCCGATCAGTGCCACGGAAAGCGCGCGGCCTTCGGCTTTCGCGGCCTCGATCATGGCAAGTGCGCTGTCCAGATCGGGGGCGATTTCGTCCAGAAAGCCGATCTCATGGCGCATCTTCGCGCGGGCCGGGTCGACATCGACGCACAGGATCGCGGCCCCGGCCATCTTGCCGGCAAGGGGCTGCGCGCCGCCCATGCCCCCAAGCCCGGCCGTCAGGATGAAGCGCCCGGCCAGACTGCCCCCGAAGCGGCGTTCGGCGATGCGCATGAAGATCTCATAGGTGCCCTGAATGACACCCTGAGAGCCGATATACTGCCAGGCCCCCGCCGTCAGCCCGCCCCATGAGATCAGCCCCTTGCGTTCGAGGTCGTAAAATACCTCGGCCCGCGCCCATTGGCCGACGATATTGCAGTTGGCCATGATCACCATCGGCGCGGCGGCCGAGGTTTTCAGCAGCCCCACCGGCTTGCCCGACTGGATGATCAGGGTCTGGTCATCCGCCATCGTCAAAAGCGTGTCGCGGATGGCGTCATGGGCGGGCCAGTTGCGCGCGGCCTTGCCGAGCGCGGCGTAGACGATCAGCTTCTCGGGGGCCTCGCCCACGGCAAGGACGTTTTCCATCAGCCGCAAAAGCCCCTCGGCCCGCCATGATTTCGCGCGCCGTTCCGGGCCACCGGGGATGGGAAAGCCGGGGTGGCGGGGGTTTGCCTCAGGCATCGGTGCCCTCCAGCGCATAGCGGGCCAGTTCGATCCCCATCAGGGCCTCGCAATGGGGGTAGACGGTGGGGTCCAGAACGCTGGCCGACAGCGGGATCACGGATTTCGGGACATGCAGGATATGGATGCGCATGCCTTCGTGCAGCTCGCCCACGGAAAGCGGCAGGCCATCTTGCGAAAGCGTTGTGATCACATCGGGAAAAGAGGCGACGCGCCGCCCGCCCGCATCGTCGATGGCCATATATTCGTTCATCACATGCAGCGTCAGCGCGTGATCGCCCTGCCCGACGGTGACGGTGCCGATATCGAAAGCCTCGCTGGTGTAATGCACATCCTTC
>JAUNTV010000438.1 GCA_030538515.1 Paracoccus sp. (in: a-proteobacteria) | reverse complement strand
GAAGCGCCATGTCCATTTCCTTTCCGGTTTGCGCCTTGGCAGAGGATTTCAGGGTTGCCCCCAACCGGTGGACCTGACCGGGATGTCTCCCCGGAAGGCCCGCCTCTGCCTGTGAAGTGCGCCGCACATAGGCCCCTTTGCCTGCTTTGGCAAGCCCCTGCGGGCGCGGGATCGTTCAAGTTTTAATCTCTTGAGGCGCGAGAAAATCGCCGGGGCGTGTAAATTCGCGGTCGGTGTCAACCAAAACTTAATTCCTCTGTGACAGGAATGGCTCAAAGAGACGACTGAAGGACGCGGTTATGCGGTATTGTTTTCATGATCAGCGCAAGGGCGCCGGGGCGGCATGCTGACGCTGGGGGAACGGCTCGATCTGGTCGCGGCGCGGCCATTGGCGCGCGATATCGCGGCGATCACGGGCGATATCCGGCTGGATGCCTCTGGCGTGGGGTTTCTGGGCGGGCTGTGTCTGCAACTGCTTCTGGCGGCCAGCCAGCAGGCGGCGCGGATGGGGCGTGGCTTTGCCGTCGTGGATGCGTCCCAGGAATTCAATGATGCGCTTGCCCTTTTCGGGGTCGCGCCGGAATTGCTTGAAGGGGGGGCCGCACCATGAGCCTGAAGATCCTCGCTGTCGATGACAGCCGCACCATGCGCGACATGCTGCGCATCTCGCTGACCGGGGCCGGGATGATCGTCACCACGGCCGATGACGGGATGCACGGGCTGGAACTGCTGGAAGATCTTCAGCCCGATGCGATCATCTCGGATGTGAACATGCCGCGGCTGGACGGGTTCGGCTTTATCGAAGCGGTGCGCCGGATCGACCGGCTGCGCGCCACGCCGATCCTGATGCTGACCACCGAAAGCGCGCCCGAACTGAAGGCGCGCGCGCGCAATGCCGGTGCGACCGGCTGGATCGTGAAGCCTTTCGATCCGCAAAAGCTGGTCAGCTCTCTTCATATGGTTACCGGATAAAAGGGGGACAGCATGAGCAATGATCCCATGGCCGAAATCCGCGCCTCGTTCTTCATCGAGTGCGAGGAACTGCTGGAAAATCTTCAGGATGCGCTGAACCAGATGGATCAGGGCGTTCAGGACCCTGAACTGATCAATGTCGTCTTTCGCGCCGTGCATTCGATTAAGGGGGGCGCGGGCGCTTTCGGGCTGGATGCCCTGGTCGGTTTCGCGCATCGCTACGAAACCGTCATGGATGCCGTGCGCAGCGGCCAGCTTGACCCGGCGCCCGAAGCCCTGCGCCATTTCTTCGCCGCCGCCGATTGCCTGGCCGATCATGTCCGCGCGGCCCGTGACGAAGGCGACAGCCCGGAAGGGGCCGAAGCCGTGATCACGGCGCTCGAAACCCTTCTCGGCGTCGATGCCCTTCCCGCCGAGGAAGAAGTCACGTTCAGCCCCATGGGCCTCAGCTTCGATTTCGGCGATCCCGCCCCTGCCGGCGAACCCGGCTGGAAGATCACCTTCACGCCCCATGCGGCGCTTTACAGCAGCGGCAATGAGGCCGCGTTGATCCTGCGCAGCCTGTCGCAACTGGGCCGCACGACCGCGCGCTGCCTCATTCCCGATGATCTTCCCGCGCCAGGCATCGACAATGCCGAAATCCCCCGCCTCGGCTGGGAGGTCACGCTTCAGGGCGATGTGACCGAAGCCGATATCCGCCAGATATTCGATTTCGTCGCCGATGTCTGCGATGTCGATATCACGGCCACGGCGCTGTCCGAACCCTGTCCGGAAGGGATGTCCGCAAGCGATATCGCACCCGCCGCCATATCG
>JAUNTV010000042.1 GCA_030538515.1 Paracoccus sp. (in: a-proteobacteria) | reverse complement strand
AGCAGTCGATGACCACCACCGGGCCGATCAGCTTCGCAGGGTCGATTTCGTCTACGGCGCCGTTGGGGACGTCGCGGCCCGAAATCCAGTGGCTCGGCGCGTCGAAATGCGTGCCGGTATGTTCCCCCATCGAGATATTGTTCCATTTCCACGCCGGGCCACGGTGGTCATAGGCGCTGATTTCCTCAATCCGGAAGGGCGCGCATTGGCCGAATTCGGGGGGCAGCACGATCACCGGGAAATCGGGGTCCAGCCGATGCGTCAGGTCCACGACCCGGACCGAGCCGTCGGTCAATGCGCCCGTCAATGTGTCAAGGGTGCTCATCATAGTCCTCCCATGGTCATTTCGCGTTCCAGCACCTTCGGCCCGGCACGGAAGCGCTCGTGCAGGTCCTGCGCTACATCGCCGCAAAAGACATCCTCAAGCCCCTGTTGCAGGCCGCGCAGAAGATCCCTGGCAATCGCAGCAGGCGGCAGCTTGGGCGGCGGCAGGGGCTGGTGCCAGTCGTCATCGGTCGGGCCGGTGAAAAGGGTCATCACCCGCAGCCCCGAGGCACGGAATTCCGCCCGCATCGTCTGGCTGAGCGAAAGCGCCGCGGCTTGCGAGGCGGAAAACCCGCCCATTCCGGGCATGGGCACAAGCGCATAGGCCGACAGGATATTCACCCATGCCACGGCATTGCCGACCCCATCCGCCGTGCGCGCGCACATGCCCGGCCCGAAAGCCTGCGCCAGCCGCATCAGGCCAAGATAGTTCACCGCCATTTCCTGCGCGGCGAAAACCGTATCGCCGCGCGCCATCGCCCCGCCCGGCCGCAGGAAGCGGGCGTTATTGACCAGAATATCGACCTTGCCGCCGATTTCCCCCGACAGTTCGCGCACTGATGCCGTGTCGGTCACGTCCAGCGGCACGATCTCGACACCGGACAGCGCCGCCAGCGCCGCCGCCTGCGGGTTGGGTCGCCAGCTTTCCGACAGGCCCGCGAAGACCACCCGTGCCCCCGCCGCCAGCAGTGCGCCGGCAATCGCGGGCGCGTTTTCGTTGCGGGCATCGGTCAGCAGCACGCGACGGTGTTTCGGGTCCGAGGTCATGGCGCGCAATTGCGGGTCGTCCTCCATATCGGGGGTGGGGGTTTCGGGCATGGCCAGAAGCACGCCCTGGCCCGCCCGGTCCAGCCGGTTGGTCATCACGACACGCGCGCGGGCGGGCACGTCGCCATGGATATGGCAGATCACGACGGGGCCGGCGTCCAGCTTCACCGTGCCCACCCGCCATGGCGCGCGTTCACGGAAATAAAGGTTGGTCGAGGTCCGCACCGTGGTTTCCGCCAGCAATTCCCCGCCCGGTGCCACATCCCGCCAGTCAAGCGCGGTGGACAGGCAGTGGTTGCAGGCATCGCGCGCCGGATAAAGCACCTGCCCGCATTCGGTGCAGGCTTGCAGCATGAAGCGGCCTTCGGCGGCGGCAGCGCTCAGGCCCATGGCGGCACGGCTGCGCCCCTCGGGCGGCAGGGTGGGCGAAATGGTGCGCGCCTCGGGGTTCTTTCTGGGCGGTGGGCTGATGGGCCGGGTCATGGGCCTTCTCCTGTCAGGATGGCCGCGCCGGTGCACAGCCCGCGATCATAGTTGATCATTCCAAAGCCCGAGACCATGGCGCGTTTCGCGCCCGCGACCTGCGTTGGCCCGGCCCGGCCCGTGACCTGGCGGATCGCCTCGACCAGTCCGATGAAGCCGCCCGCCGCCCCGGCCTGCCCGGCCGACAACTGCCCGCCCGAGGTATTATGCGGGAAATCGCCCGCAATGGTCAGATCGTGATCGCGCACGAAACGCGGGCCTTCGCCCTTGGCGCAGAAGCCCAGATCCTCGAACTGCATCATCGAGATCACCGGATAGTCGTCATAGGTCTGCAACAGGTCGATATCCCCCGGCCCGCATTGGGCCATATCGTAAAGCTGGTCGATATCGACGCTCCAGCCGCCGCGAAGCTGGATCGGGTCGTCGGCATGGGCGTTGTGGCGTTCGATCGCGCTTGCGATGCGCGCATAGGGCAGGTGGCGGCGCTCGGCCTCGGCCACGGTCATGACCAGAAAGGCCTCGGCCCCGGCGCAGGGCATCACGCAGTCGAACAGCGCAATCGGGTCGGCGATGGGGCGCGCATCAAGATATTGCTGAAGGCTGAGCGGCTTTTTCATCAGCGCACGCGGGTTTTTCAGCGCGTTTTCACGCTGCGCCATGCAGATACGTCCGAAATCGGCGCGGGTGGCACCGTATTCGTTCATGTATCGGTCGGTGAGCAGCGCGAAATTCGCATTCGGCCCGCCGTAGCCGTAAGGATAGGACGCATCCGCCGCAAAGCGCGAAAAGCTGGACAGAAGCTGCCGGAAGCTGTCGATATGGTTGGTGTCGCCCGCCACGCAGGCCACGATATCGGCATCACCCGCCTGCACCGCCCGCGCCGCGCGGCGAAGCGCCACGATCCCCGCCGCGCCCCCCATCGGGATATGGTCCAGCCAGCGCGGCGACAGGCCGAGGTGCTGGGTCAGTCCGACCGCGCTGTCGGGAAACAGCGTGAAGCTGGCCAGCGACAGCCCGTCCAGATCGCCCGGCGCAAGCCCCGCCTGCCGCAGCGACATGCGCAACGCGGTGGCGATCCACCAATGCGCGGTTTCGATGGAATAGCGGCGATATTCGGTCGAGGCCGGGGCCACAAGCGCCACGCCGTCGTAACCCTGCCTGCCGCCCCTGCCCATGATGCCCCCTGCTCCGCATCGATGAATATTCATGGATATGCCCGGCATGGCAAGCCCCATGATCGCGGCGCGCGCGGCTTTGCCGGGCTTGTTGCGCATTCATATGAACTATCATATAAAGACGGCGCGCAGGCAGGCGGACGGGGGGAAACGGCATGGCAGAGCGTTCTTTCAAGGCCGAGGTCGAGCACCTGAAGCTGCGCGCCGGCGAGACCTTCACCGGCGAGGGCATTCTGGCCATCACCAAGGCTTTGCTGGAATCGGGCGTGGGTTATGTCGGCGGCTATCAGGGCGCGCCGATCAGCCATCTGATGGATGTCCTTGCCGATGCCGAGGAGCTGCTGACCGGGCTTGGCGTCCGCTTCGAGGCCAATGCGAATGAGGCAGCGGCGGCGGCGATGCTGGCGGCCTCGGTCCATTATCCGATCCGGGGGGCGGTGACGTTCAAAGGCTCGGTCGGCGTCAATGTGGCATCCGACGCGCTTGCCAATCTGGCCTCATCCGGGGTGACGGGGGGCGCGCTTGTGATCGTGGGCGAGGATTACGGCGAAGGCTCGTCCATCATGCAGGAACGCAGCCACGCCTTTGCCATGAAATCGCAATTCTGGCTGCTGGACCCGCGCCCGAACCTGCCCTCGATCACGAAGGCGGTCAGCGACGGGTTCGATCTGTCCGAAGCCACGAATACGCCGGTCATGCTGATGGTGCGCATCCGGTCCTGCCATGTCACCGGCTCATTCATCTGCCGCGACAACAAGCCCCCCGCATTCACCGTGAAGGACGCGCTTGCCGCGCCGCGATCCGATTCCGCCCGCGTCGTGCTGCCGCCGATGTCCTATGTGCATGAGCAGGACAAGATCAAAAATCGCTGGCCCGCGGCCGAGGCATTCATCCGCGAACGCGCCCTGAATGAGCGTTTCGGGCCTGCCTCGGCACCGGTCGGGATCGTGCTGCAAGGGGGGATGTATAATGGTGTCATCCGCGCGCTTCAGCACCTGGGGCTGGCC
The DNA here is from genome assembly GCA_030538515.1 of Paracoccus sp. (in: a-proteobacteria). GTDB lineage: Bacteria > Pseudomonadota > Alphaproteobacteria > Rhodobacterales > Rhodobacteraceae > Paracoccus. The sequence continues at coordinate 10,378 of JAUNTV010000042.1, read as the reverse complement.
GATATCTACGGCAATACGCAGGTGCCGCTTTATGTGCTGAACGTCACCTACCCGCTGATTTCAGACGAATTTCTGGACTTCTGCGCGGGCAAGGATCAGGTGCTTGTCGTCGAGGAAGGCCAGCCCGAATTCATCGAAACCCAGCTTGGCAGCTTCCTTTACCGCGCGAAATCCCCCACCCGGCTGCATGGCAAGGGCATCTTCCCCATGGCGGGCGAATATACCGGCACGGTGATGCGCGACGGCATCGCCGCATTCCTGAAGGATGCCGCCCCCGCCATGCTGTCGGATGCGCTGCGCGCGCCCAACCAGCCGCCGCCCGCCATCCCCGATCTGTCGAAAACCGTGCCCATCCGCCCGCCGGGCTTCTGCACCGGCTGCCCCGAGCGCCCGATTTTCGCCGCCATGAAGCTGGTCGAGGCAGAGCTTGGCAAGCACCAGATCGCCGCTGATATCGGCTGCCATCTGTTCGCGGCCCTGCCCCCGTTCGAGATCGGCGGCGCGACCATGGGCTACGGGCTTGGTCCCGCCGCCAATGGCGCTTTCGATGGCGGGGGTGAGAAGCGATCCGTCGCCATTATCGGCGATGGCGGGTTCTGGCATAACGGGCTGTCATCAAGCTTCACCAATATGGCCTTCAACAAATCCGATGGCGTGGCGATCGTGGTCGACAATTACTACTCGGCGGCGACGGGCGGGCAGGATGTGATGTCCTCGCGCGCGGGCAACAAGACGAAATCGACGCAAAACCCCATCTCGAAGGCGCTTGCCGGGATCGGCATCACATGGGTGCGCCAGATCGACCGGACCTATGATGTGGCGGCCATGCGCGATACCATCCGCGAGGCGCTGACCACGGGCGAAAAGGGGCCGAAGGTGATCGTGGCGTCCTCGGAATGCATGCTGAACCGGCAGCGGCGCGAAAAACCCCTGCGCGCCGCCGCCATCAGGGAAGGAAGGCGCGTCGATGTGCCCCGCTTCGGCGTGGACGAGGAAGTCTGCACCGGCGATCACGCCTGCATGCGCCTGTCGGGCTGCCCGTCCCTGTCGCTGAAGCGGCTGGATGATCCCCTGCGCGACGATCCCGTTGCCAGCATCGACCAAAGCTGCGTAGGCTGCGGCAATTGCGGCGAGGTGGCGGATGCGGCGATCCTGTGCCCCAGTTTCTACCGCGCCGATGTGATCCATAACCCGTCCCGGTTCGAAGCATGGCGCGCCCGGCTGAGCGCGCGTTTCCGGGGCTGGCTGGTCGCGCGCCGGGCAAAACGCGGGCTGGACCTGGGGGTGCGCTCATGACCGGGGCGGTGCCCGCATCAGGCGGGATCATCAAGCTGGCCATTCTGGCCGTGGGCGGTCAGGGCGGCGGCGTGCTGACCACCTGGATCGAGGCGCTTGCCCGCGCCAATGGCTACGCCGCGCAGGCCACTTCGGTCGCGGGGGTGGCGCAGCGCACGGGGGCCACGATCTATTATGTCGAGATGGCCCCGCAAGGCCCGCAAACGCCGGTTTTCTCGCTGATGCCGACGGCGGGCGACGTGGATATCATGATCACCGCCGAGATGATGGAGGCCGGGCGTGCCATCATGCGCGGCTTCGTGACGCCGGATCGCACGGTGCTGATCACGTCCTCGCACCGGGCGCTGGCGGTGTCGGAAAAGATGGTACCGGGCGACGGGATCGCCGCCAGTGATGAGGTTCTGGCGGCGGCGGAACTGGCCGCGCACCGGCTGATCTGCGCCGATTTCGACCGGCTGGCGGTTGATAACGGCTCGGTCATATCGGCGACGCTGTTTGGCGCGCTGGCGGGATCGGGCGCGCTGCCCTTCCCCCGCGCGGCGTATGAAGGCGCGATCCGCGCCAGCGGCAAGGGGGTCGATGCAAGCCTGCGCGCCTTTGCGGCGGGGTTCGATCTGGCCTCGGGCGGGGGGGTGGCGGTTGCGGCCCCTGAAAAGCCGGTGGTTCGGGCTGTCTCTGGCCCCGCGAAGCTGGTGGCGGAATGGGATGCGCTTGCCGCCCGTGCGGGGCATCTGCCCGCGCCCGACATGGCGCTGGCGGGGCTTCGGAAACTGGTGGATTTTCAGGATCTGGCTTACGGCCGTGAATATCTTGACCGGCTGGAGCATCTGGCATCGCTGGATCATACGGGCGGAGAATTGGCCCGAGAGGGCGCAAAATATATCGCGAACGCAATGGCTTATGATGACATCATCCGTGTTGCCAGGGCCAAGACAAGGGCCAGCCGCCACGCACGGATCACGGCTGAAATGCGCGTCGGTGACGGTCAGGTGATGCGCGTGACCGAATTCCTGCACCCCCGCGCCGAGGAGATCGTCTCTCTTCTGCCCGCCGGGATGGGCGCGCGCTGGCAGCAAAACCCGCGGCGCATGGCGCTGATCGACCGGCTGTTCAATCGCGGGCGGCGCATCCGCAGCGATGGGGTTTTCGGCTTCACGCTGCTTTGGCTTCTGGGCGGCGCGCGGGGCTGGCGGCGGCGCACCCTGCGCCACGCCAAGGAAATGGCCCATCTGAATCAATGGCTTGACCTTGTGCAGCGGGTGGCCGCGCGGGATCAGGCGCTGGCGGTCGAGATCCTGCGCTGCCAGCGGCTGATCAAGGGCTATTCCGACACCCATGCGCGCGGCTGCTCGAAATTCGCGCGCGTGATGGAAGGGGCGGCCGCGCTGGAAGGGCGCGCCGATGCCGCCGACTGGCTGCGCCGCCTGCGCGAAGCGGCCCTTCAGGACGAAAAGGGCGACGCGCTGGATGGGGCGCTGAAAACGATCCGCAGCTTCGCCTGAAAACCCGCCTTATGCGGTATCGGATAAGCAGGCTAGCCGCTTCCGGCAAGGCTGTTGCGCAGCCGCTGGAAGCTGTCGCGCATGGCGTCCAGGTCGGTCTCGTCCAGTTCGGCGAAAAGCGCGTCGATCATGGCCAGATGATCGGCGGCGACGGTCTCGAATGCGCGGGCACCTTCGGGCGTCAGGCGCACGGTGACGCGGCGGCGGTCCTCATCCGAAAGGATGCGTTCGACCAATCCGTCCTGCACCAGACGGTTCACCACCGCCGTTGCATTCCCGTTCGAGATCAGCAGCATGCGCGACAGTTCCGTCATCGCCAGCCCGTCCGGGCGGCGGTGCAGCATGGCCATCACATCGAAACGCGGCAGGGTGGTATCGTGATCGACGCGCAGGAACTCGCGCAGCCGGCTTTCGACCTGCCGGGTCACGCCGAGGATCCTGATCCAGAGCCGCAGCCGGCGCAGCGCCAGCCTGCCATCGCTTCGGCTGGCCTCATCGCGGGGGGCAAGGCTCATGGGATGCGTCCTTTCCGGTCTGGCCCTTTCCGGCAGGATGTCCTTTGAGGGCAAATATTTCAAGCTGCGAATAATGCTCAGATCGGGACCGTGCCGATGCTGGCACCCCCGCAGACGAAAAGTGTCTGCCCGGTGATGAAGCCCTGATCGGGATCGGCAAGGAACATGAAGGCGCGGGTCACATCGCCCACCACGCCAAGCCGTCCGACCGGGATGCGGCTGGCCAGATCGCTTTCCTGATCGCTGCCCCTGGGCACGATCCCCCAGAAATTATCCGTCAGGATCGGGCCGGGGGCGACCACATTGACGGTGATCCCGTGGCCGGCCAGTTCCAGCGCCCATGTCCGCGCCATGCCGATCATCCCCGCTTTCGAGGCCGAATAGGCCGTGCGCGTCCGCGCCCCCAGTGCCGCGCGCGAGGCGTTGAACAGCACCCGCCCGAAGCGGCGCGCCTTCATCGCGGGCAGAAACGCCTGCGTCAGCGTCAGCGCCGATGCCAGGTGAAGCTGCGTCAGCGCCAGCATTTCATCGGGCCGGGCGTCCTCGATCAGCGCGGGCAGGATGATCCCGGCGTTCTGGACGAAATGCGTGACGTCGTGACGGGCGGCGATGTCAGCGCCCGCCTGCGTCACGGCGGCGGCGTCGGACAGATCGCAGATCACATGTTCGACGCGCGTATCTGCGCCCTTGTGGCGCGCAAGCGAGACGACGCGCCAGCCGCGTTCCAGCATGGCGCCCGCCAGATCGGCCCCGATGCCCTTGTTCCCCCCGGTGATGACGGCTGTGTATCGGGTCATGGCAGCAACTGGATATTGCCGAAAGCGGCGTCGCAATTCAGGATATCGACGCGCTTTCCCGCGATACGGATGCCTTCGGGCGTAAGCCGCAGGTCATGGGTGACGGTCAGGGCCAGCAGAAGCTGTTCGTCCAGCCGGGTTTCCACATAATGCATCTTGGTCACGACTTTCGCGCTTTCCCCGCTCATCTCGACGATGCGGGGGCGGTTGAGCACATGATGGCAGCGGCTTTTCGGCTTCTGGCTGAAGGTGCGCGCGCCGTGCAGCCGTTCGATCCGCAGGCGCAGCATGAAGTTGTCCTCATACAGCAGCGAGGTCTCGTTCACCGGGTCCTGCTGGTTCCAGTTCAGCGGCATCCAGTAGACCGCATCGGGCAGCCACAGATCCAGCCAGTCGTGATACTGGCCCTCATCCAGCATCCATGCCTCGTCATGGATGAAATCGACGATCTCTTCGCGGGTCATGCCACGCCCCCCAGCATGAAGCGGCGCCATGCGTCGAACTGATTGCGCATCTGGCGTTCGGTGGTGCCGTTCAGCACGGCTTCGGCGGTGAAATCCTCGCCTTCTTCGTAAAGCCGCTGGATATTCACCCATTCCAGCCCGTCGGCCATCAGCCCTTCCTGCGCGCGCTCATACATTTCCAGATCGTCATGGCCCACCATCGAGGTCGGCGCGTTGATCATGCGGTTATACATGGCGGTGCGCGCGGTCAGTTCGGGCGGCGCGCCGTCAAGCGCGAATATCCAGCTTTCCACAAGCGTCCTGTCCGGCCCGAGCGGGATGAAATTGCGCAATTGCTGGATCGGCCCCTTGATCATGATATTGGGGAAATAGACGGTGTTATGCCGGTTCTCGCCCAATATCTCGATGGTGCGTTCGGGGCCGTAGGCGGCCTCCATCGCGGCGGTATAGCCGGGAATGGCCGAGTAATCGGAATGGATCGAGTGATGCACACCGGTATGCCCGTGCCCGTTGGGCCAGGTGCGAATGCCCATGTTTTCGAAGAACTCATAGGGCGACATGAAGGGCACGATGATTTCCATCGCGGGCGGCTTGGGCGTGCCTTCGGGCTTGTCCATCGCTTCCCATATCTTCACGGCGGTGCCGGCGCTGGATTCATGGGCGACCATGGGGTGGCAGGTATCGGTCTGGTTTTCGACCAGCATCTTCCAGTTGCAGCGGTGCATATAGCGCAGGGGCGCGCCCGCCACGGTCAGCTTCCCCATGGGCGAGCGGTCGACCATATTGTCAAGGCTTGACAGGCTGTCGCCGAAGAAGTCCTGAAAGCCGATCCCTTCCGGGGCCAGACGCGCGAAGACGAAGCCCCGGTAGTTCGTCATGGCACCGACGGGGGCCAGACCGCGCGCCGCCTCGGTCTGGTCAAGCCCGGTGTTTTCATAGCCCTTTTTCAGCGGGATCGCCAAAAGGCAGCCATCGGTCTTGAAGGACCAGGCGTGATAGGGGCAGCGGAAGAACTTGCCGGTATTGCCCGCGCGGTCGATCACGATCTTGGTGCCCTTATGCGGGCAGCGGTTATACAGAACATGGATTTCGTTATCGCTGTGGCGCACCATCAGAAGCGGCTGATCGCCGATCTGGGCGGTGATGTAATCACCCTTGTTCGGCGTCTGGCTGTCATGCCCGACATAGACCCAGCAATTCGGGAAAAGATGTTTCATTTCCAGCCGGTAGATCTCGGGGCTGGTATAGACGTCGCGGTGCACCTGCTGGGGGCGGATCAGCGCGTCGATGCGGGTTTTCAACTCGGTATCGCTCATCTGGCCGGTCCTTTCTAAAGGTCAAGCTTGAGGCGGGGGGAAAGCGCGCGGCTGACGCAGATCTGCATGACCCGGTTCGACGCGCGTTCTTCCTGCGACAGCACGACATCGCGGTGATCGGGCGTGCCTTCCAGCACATCGGTCTGGCAGATCCCGCAATCGCCGCGCTGGCAATCATAGATCAGGTCCAGCCCGGCGGCTTCGAGTGCTTCGATAATGGTCTGATCGGCGGGCACGGTGACGATCTGCCCGGTCGAGGCGATCTCGACCTCGAAAGCCCGGTCGCCGCCCTGATGCGCGGTATTCTCGAACAGTTCGGCGTGAAACTGCGCTGAAGGGCGGCCAAGGGCCTCCATCGCGGCGCGGGTGGCCTCGATCATCGGTTTGGGGCCGCAGACATAGACATGCGTGCCCGGATCGGCCCCGGCGACCAGATCGGCCACCGGGACCGGCCCGCCCGCCTGATCGTCGTGATGCAGCGTGACACGCGCGCCATGCGCCGCCACCAGCCTGTCCGCGAATGCCGCAGCCCCGGCGGATCGGCTGGCATAGATCATGCGGAAATCACGCCCCGCCGCCGCCAGCGCCGCCGCCATCGAAATCAGCGGCGTCACCCCGATCCCGCCCGCCAGCAGCAGCACCGGGCCGGGGCCGCCTGCCAGCGGGAAGTGGTTCTTCGGTTCCCCGACCTCAAGCGTATCGCCCGGTTTCAGCGCATGGATGAAGCGCGACCCGCCCGCGCCCGGATTTTCCAGCCGAACCCCAAGCCGGTATTGCACAGGCGCCGCCAGATCGCCCGAAAAGTCGATCAGCGAATAGGCGTTGCGCCCGCCCGAGGGCAGCGTGATCTCGACATGCGCGCCCGGCGAAAAAGCGGGCAGCACCGCGCCGTCCGCGGCCGACAGCACGATCTCGCGGATCAGATCGCCGGCATCACCGATATGGTCAACAATGAGCTTGCGCGTGGTCACCTGGCCCATCCATCACTGGCTGATTTCTGCCCAAATATCCGGCCCTGCCCATCTTCGCGTCAAGCTTTAAATTTGAAATAATGAATTTTCATAAATTTCTTGCCTGAAAGGTTCAAGGCTGGCAGTCTGATTCCATGAAACGCCCGGAATCGGGTCAGGGGAGGGGAAAACATGCACTTCAGCAGGACATTACTGGCGACCGCGCTTCTGGGCCTGTCGCTTGGCGCGGGCGCGGCGACGGCGCAGGAAACCACCTTGCGGCTGTCGAACTGGCTGCCGCCCTCGCATCCGGTGGTCAAGGATATCATGGTCCCCTGGGCCGAGCAGGTGGCCGAAGCGACCGAGGGGCGCGTCACCGTGCAGATCCTTGATGCGGCCCTTGGCCCGCCGCCCGCGCATTTCGATCTGGTAGCAACCGGTGTGGCCGATATCGGCTTTTCGGCGCACAGCTACACGCCCGGCCGCTTCACCCTGACCGAGATCGCCGAACTGCCCTTCCTGACCCCCGGTTCGACCGCGAATTCGCTGGCGCTCTGGGCGGTGTGGAACGAAATGCTGGCCGAAAAGGGCGAACATGCCGGCGTGAAGGTGCTGGCGCTGTTCGGCCATGGGCCGGGCCATCTGTTCACCACCAACCGCCCGGTCACGCCGCTTGACGGGCTGGCGGGCGCGAAAATCCGGGTTGCGGGCGCGATCACCGATCAGCTCGTGCAGGGGCTCGGCATGGTCTCGGTTCAGGCGCCATCGTCGGAAAGCTATGAGCTTCTGTCGAACGGCGTGGCTGATGGCATTGTTTTTCCTTACGAATCCGTTCCCTTCTTCCGGCTGGACGATCTGGTGAAACACGGGCTGCGGGTCGAAGGGGGGATGTATAACGTCTCATTCTTCATGGTCATGAACCAGGCGAAATTCGACAGCCTGACCGAGGCCGACCGCGCCGCCATCGACAGCGTTTCCGGCGAGGCCCTGGTGCGCATGGCCGGTGCCGCATGGGACGCCGCCGACAAGGCCGGGCTGACGGCACTGGACGGCAAGGTCGCCTTCCATGACGCCACCCCCGAGGAACAGGCCGCCATCAAGGCCGATGCCGATGCCATCTATGCCCGCGTCCGCGCCGGCTACGACGCCAAAGGCGTGGATTTCGACGCCGCGCTGGCGCTGTTTCAGGCTGAACTGGACAAGGCCGCGCCGTGACCGAAAGGCCCCCGTATATCGAGACCCTGCGGATGCACGTGCGCACGGTCTCGGCGGTGGTGCTGGGGGTGATGCTGGTCGCGCTGACCTGCATCACCGTGCTGGATGTCACCGGGCGATATCTGTTCAACGCGCCGCTTGCCGGCGGCGCCGAACTGACCGAGCTTCTGGTCATGGGCGTCATCTTCGCGGGGCTGCCCGCGATCAGTCTGGATGATGGCCATGTCACCGCCGACCTTCTGTCGCAAAGCCTGTCGCGCCGGGGCCGCGCGATCCAGCTTTTCCTTGCGCGCGCGGCGGCGGTGGTGGTGCTTGTGCTGATCGCACAGCAGATGTGGAAACATGGCGCGCGGCTCAACAGCTACAATCAGACCACGATCTATCTGCATATCCGCATCGGGCTAATCGCGCAGGCGGGCGCGGTAATCGCGGGCCTGTCGGCGCTGATCGTGGCGGTGCTGGCGCTGACCCGCGCCCCGCATGGCAATTAAGGAACATCATGGACTGGCCAATCGGAACGGCAATTCTCTTTGCGCTGCTTTTCGCTGGCATTCCCATCGGCTTCGCGCTGACGCTGGTGGGTTTTGCAGGCGTCGCCTCGATCATCGGGGTTGACCCGGCGCTGGCGATGATCGGGCAGATCTATGTCGACAGCGGGCGCAGCTACACGCTTTCGGTGGTGCCGCTGTTCCTGCTGATGGGCAATATGATCGTGCAATCAGGCGTCGCCGATGAAATCTACGACGCCGCGAACGCATGGCTCAGACATCGCCGCGGAGGGCTGGCCATGGCAACCGTCGTGGCCTGCGGCGGCTTCGGCTCGGTCTGCGGCTCGTCGCTGGCCACGGCGGCAACCATGGGCAAGATCGCGCTGCCGGCAATGCGCAGACATGGCTATTCCGACCGGCTGGCGACAGGCTCGATCGCGGCGGGCGGCACGCTCGGGATCATCATCCCGCCCTCGGTCATTCTGGTGATCTACGGCATCCTGACCCAGCAGGATATCGGCAAGCTGTTCCTTGCAGGCATCATCCCCGGCATTCTGGGCATCATCGGCTATATGCTGGCGGTGCGCCTGTCGCTGGTGATGTATCGCGAAAAGCTGCAGCCCCTGCCCCGCCTGCCCCTGACGGCGCGCCTGCGCGCGACCATGGGCGTGGCCCCGGCACTGGCGCTTTTCGGCTTCGTTCTGGGCGGGATCTACCTTGGCATCTTCACCGCGACCGAGGCCGCCGGCATGGGGGCCGCCGCCTCGATCCTGCTGACGGCGGCGCGCGGCAGGCTGACACTGCGCGCCACTCTGGTCACGCTGTTCGACACCGGCAAGACCACGGCGGTGATGTTCTTCGTGCTTTTCGGCGCGCTCTATTTCCTGAACTACGTGAACCTCTCGGGGCTTTCGACGGATATCCGCGCATGGGTTCTTGGCCTCGACATGCCGCCTCTCGGGGTGCTTTTGATGATCATGGTCATGCTTCTGGTGCTGGGAAGCCTGCTGGAAAGCCTGTCGATGGTCATGCTGGTCACGCCGATCCTCTTTCCCATCGTCATCGCGCTTGGCTATGACCCGATCTGGTTCGGGGTGTTTCTGGTCGTCGCAACCGAACTCAGCTACATCACACCGCCCATGGGCATGAATGTCTTCGTGCTGCGCGTGGTGGCGCGTGACGTGCCCATCGGACAGATTTTCCGGGGCGTGGTTCCTTTTATCATCCTTGATGTGCTGCGCCTGTTGATTATCATCGCCTTCCCGATCCTTGTGCTGCTGATCCCCAACGCGATGTAAAAGGCCAGACCCGTGACGGATGATGGACCCAGGCCCGACGGCTTCTTGCAGAATTACACGCTGTTCCTGATGGCCCTCGCCAGTGCCCAGATCAGCCACAGCTTTCACCGGATCGCCGCTGCACAGGGGCTGTCGGTGCCGGAATGGCGGGTGCTGGCCTGCCTGCATGATCTGGGTCAGGCCACGGTCAGCGAACTGGCGCGGCTTGCGCTGCTGGAACAGTCACGCCTGACCCATCTGATCGGGCGCATTCAGGCGCGCGGTCTGGTCAGACGCCACCGCGACAGCAAGAACCGCCGCAGCGTCCTGGTCCGCCTGACGCCCGAGGGCGCGACCCTTGCCGCCGATCTGGTCGCGCAGGCAAAGCAGCATGAACAGCAAACCGTCATCGCCCGTCTGGGACAGGCCGAAACCGAAACCCTCCACGCAATCCTGCGCAAATTGATGACCCGGCCCGCAGATCAGACATCCGCCTGACCGGCCTTCTTCTGTCCGAAAATATCCTCCGGGGGTCCGGGGGTGGAAAACCCCCGGCGC
>JAUNTV010000437.1 GCA_030538515.1 Paracoccus sp. (in: a-proteobacteria) | reverse complement strand
AGCGGGCTGCATTCCGAACATGTGGATGAGGTCATCATGGGCTGCGTGCTGCCCGCCGGTCAGGGGCAGGCCCCCGCGCGGCAGGCCGCCCTTGGGGCGGGGCTGCCGGTCAGCGTCTGCGCGACCACCATCAACAAGATGTGCGGATCGGGCATGAAGGCGGTGATGCAGGGCCATGACGCGATCCTTGCGGGCAGCGCTGCCGTGGTGGTGGCGGGTGGCATGGAAAGCATGTCGAACGCGCCCTATCTTCTGCCGAAGGCCCGTGCCGGCATGCGCATGGGGCATGGGCAGGTTCTGGATCACATGTTCCTTGACGGGCTGGAGGACGCCTATGACAAGGGCCGCCTGATGGGCACATTCGCCGAGGAATGCGCCACGGCCTGCGGCTTTACCCGCGAGGCGCAGGATGATTTCGCCATCACCTCGCTGACGCGCGCGCAGGACGCCATCGCGCAGGGCCGCTTCCGCGCCGAGATCGCGCCCGTCACCGTCCAGACCCGCAAGGGCGCGGTGGTGGTGGATAGTGACGAACAGCCCGGCAAGGCCGATCCCGGCAAGATACGCGCCCTGAAACCGGCCTTCGCCAGGGATGGCACGGTGACGGCGGCGAATGCCTCGTCCATATCGGACGGGGCGGCGGCCCTGGTGCTGATGCGGCTTAGCCGGGCGCGGGAACTGGGCGTGGTGCCGCGCGGCGTGATCGCGGGTCATGCCAGCGTCGCGGGCGAACCGGCCCTGTTCCCGACTGCGCCCATCGGTGCCATGAAGCGCCTTATCCAGCGGCTGGACTGGTCCTTCCCGCAGGTCGATCTGTTCGAAATCAACGAGGCTTTCGCCGTCGTCACCATGGCCGCGATGAAGGACCTTTGCCTGCCGCATGACAAGGTGAACATCCACGGCGGTGCCTGCGCCCTTGGCCACCCCATCGGCGCATCCGGCGCGCGCGTGCTGGTCACGCTGCTGGCGGCGCTGGAAAGTCACGGGCTGGACCGGGGCGTGGCGTCCTTGTGCATCGGTGGCGGCGAGGCGACGGCGGTTGCTGTTGAAAGGTTCGCGTGAGGTCAGATTGACACAGCGCCGAAAGCGCTGAACTCTGGGGCATCGCGCCAGCCAAAAGGTCGCCCATGCCCTATAAGCCCGATCATTATACCGATCTTGCGCCCTATTTGCTGGTACGGGATGCCGGGCAGGTGCTGCATTTCTGCGAGACCGTATTCGGTGCCACGCGGCTGCGTGTTGTCGCGGATGGGAAGGGCGGGATCATGCATGCCGAATGCCGGATCGGTGATACCGTGCTGATGATGGGCGAGGCCGAGGGGCCGCCCGCGATGCTGCATCTTTATCTTGCGGACCCGGACGCGGCTTTCGGGCGCGCGCTTGCAGCCGGTGCAAAGGAAATCCAGCCGATGATGGAAAAGGGCGATGGTGACCGCCGGGGCGGCTTTCGGGCGCCCGACGGCACAGAATGGTTCGTCTCGCGCCAGCTTTAGCCCGGCGCCGCCCGCCGGGTCCCGTTCAGACAATTCCGCACGCCCCCTTGGGCGCATCACCGGCAGCAGCGGCGAGGCGTCGGCGGTTGCACGCTTCGCGTGGTCGGCAGGGTCGGGGCGCACTGGCCCAATCGCCCCGGCGTCATGGTGGGAAACGGTCTTGCAACAGCGTGTTCGGCCCCTGAGCGGATGCCGAAGCGCCTTACATCCTGCGTTGTTTTCTGTCAGGCGGCCGACCGCTTCCAGCCTGCGGCGAGCGCCCCCGCACCAATCATCAAGGACCCGCCAATACGGTTGACCATGCGCTGAACGCCTGGCTTGCGGATC